>JAYUCX010000190.1:0-5811 GCA_043740145.1 Gammaproteobacteria bacterium | reverse complement strand
TTTGAAATGAAGAAATGATTTTGTGTATCCTTTCGTAACAACTTAACCAGGGAGAAAACGTAATGTCAGCAGCTCTCATCATCAGTCTTGCCTGCGCCGTCGCCGCGATCGTCTACGGTGGGGTGTCCATGCGCTGGATACTTGCCAAGTCCGACGGCAACGACGCCATGCGTAAAATCGCCGCCGCGATACAGGAAGGCGCCATGGCCTACCTGAATCGCCAGTACAGCACTATCGCCCTGGTCGGCGTGGCGCTGTTTTTAGTCATCGGCTTCGTGCCCGCCCTGGGCTGGAAGACCGCCATCGGCTTTGCCCTCGGCGCCATCCTCTCCGGTGCGGCGGGCTACATCGGCATGTTTATCTCGGTACGCGCCAACGTGCGCACCGCCGAGGCCGCGCGCAGCGGCATCAACGCCGCCCTGCAGGTCGCATTCCGCGGCGGCGCCATCACCGGCATGCTGGTGGTGGGCCTGGGCCTGCTCGGCGTGGCCGGTTATTACGCGCTCGCCCCGTTGTTCGGCGCGACTCAGGACGAGACGCTGCACGGGCTGGTCGGCTTCGCCTTCGGCGGCTCGCTGATCTCCATCTTCGCGCGTCTGGGCGGAGGCATCTTCACCAAGGGCGCGGACGTGGGCGCGGACCTGGTGGGTAAGGTCGAGGCCGGCATCCCGGAAGACGATGCGCGTAACCCGGCGGTGATCGCCGACAACGTGGGTGACAACGTGGGCGACTGCGCCGGCATGGCCGCCGACCTGTTCGAGACCTACGCGGTGACCATCATCGCCACCATGCTGCTGGGCAGCCTGGTGCTCGCCAACGCGGGCGCGAACGTCGTACTCTATCCCTTGATGCTGGGCGCGGTGTCCATCATCGCCTCCATCATCGGCACCTTCTTCGTCAGCGCGCGCGAGGGCGGCAAGATCATGAACGCGCTGTATCGCGGTCTGATCGTCGCGGGCGGGTTGTCCGCTATTGCCTTTTATCCGGTCACCCAGTGGCTGATGGCGGATAATGGCAGCTACAGCGTGCTTAACCTCTACGGCGCCGCCATCATCGGCCTGCTGGTCACCGCCGCGCTGGTGGTCATCACCGAGTACTACACCGCGACCGAGTACAGGCCGGTGCGCTACATCGCCGAGGCCTCCACCACCGGGCACGCGACCAACATCATTTCCGGTCTGGCCATTTCCATGAAGTCCACCGCACTGCCGGTGATCGTGATCTGCTTAGGGATATGGGGCGCGTATCAACTCGCCGAGCTGTATGGCATTGCCGTTGCAGTGACCTCCATGCTGTCCATGGCGGGCATCATCGTAGCACTCGACGCCTACGGCCCGATCACCGACAACGCGGGCGGCATCGCGCAGATGGCGGGCTTGCCCAAAGAGGTGCGCGACATCACCGACCCGCTCGACGCTGTGGGCAATACCACCAAGGCGGTCACCAAGGGCTACGCCATTGGCTCCGCCGGGCTCGCGGCGCTGGTGCTGTTCGCCGACTACACCTATGCGCTCAATAAGCACCTGGGCACAGAGCAGATATTTGACCTCTCCAACCACCTGGTCATCATCGGTCTTCTGATCGGCGGCATGATCCCCTACCTGTTCGGCGCGCTCGCCATGCAGGCCGTAGGGCGTGCGGCCGCGTCAGTGGTGGTCGAGGTGCGGCGTCAGTTCAAGGAGATCCCCGGCATCATGGCGGGCACCGCCAAGCCCGATTACTCGCGCGCGGTGGATATGTTGACCAAAGCGGCTATTAAGGAGATGATTGTGCCGTCATTGCTGCCGGTCTTAGTGCCGGTCGCCGTCGGCCTGATACTCGGCCCCCAGGCGCTGGGCGGCGTGCTGCTCGGCACCATCGTCACCGGTCTGTTCGTGGCGATCTCCATGACTACCGGAGGCGGGGCGTGGGACAACGCTAAGAAGTACATCGAGGAAGGCCACTTCGGCGGTAAGGGTTCCGACGCGCACAAGGCCTCAGTGACGGGCGACACGGTGGGCGACCCCTACAAGGACACCGCCGGTCCCGCGGTCAACCCGATGATCAAGATCATCAACATCGTGGCCTTGTTAATCGTACCCTTGCTGTAATACCTGTAGGGAGGTAGGCGTCCGCCTACCTCCCTCACTTTTCCTCCCGCCGTACCAGAGGGAGACTTATGCCTAGCGGTTGGCTGCGCGAACTTCGTTATGTCTTAGGGCTCGCCTTCGCCGTCCTGATCCTGGGACTGATCGCCGGTCAACTCATCCTGGCCGGGTCGCTGACCCTGCTCGCCTACCTCATCTCGCACCTGGTGAATATTTATCGCCTGCTGCGCTGGCTCAAGAACGAAGAAAAATTTTCCCCCCTGTTCTCCGTGGGAGTATGGGAAGATATTTCCACCGAGATATACCATCTGGAGGCGCGTACCCGCAAGCAAAAGCGCAAGCTGGCAAGCACCGTGGACCGTTTCGAGGAGGCGGCCGCCGCCTTGCCGGACGGGATCGTGGTGTTGGGGCCTCACGGCGAGATCGAATGGTTCAATGCCGCGACCGGCTATTTGCTGGGCCTGCGCTCCCCTCAAGATCTGGGGCAGCGTATCGTCAACCTGCTGCGCCACCCCGATTTTATCGGTCTGCTCAACTCGGCTGACCCCTCCAAAACAGCGGAGCTGCCATCCTCCGTCAACAGCGAGATCATAGTGACTATCCAGATCGTCCCCTACGGCAAAAAGCGTCAGTTGCTGGTGGCGCGCGACAGCACGCATGTGCACCGTCTGGAACAGGTGCGGCGCGACTTTGTGGCCAATGTCTCGCATGAATTACGTACGCCGCTGACGGTGTTGAACGGTTATCTGGAAACCCTGACGGAGGCCTACGATGAGTGTCCCCCTCATTTGCTGCGTTCCTTGGAACTGATGCAGCATCAGGCCGGGCGTATGCAACACATCGTCACAGACCTGCTGATGTTGTCGCGGCTGGAGATGAATCATAGAATCCACAATGAACAGATCGTCGCCGTTCCCGACTTGCTGGCGACCATCGTCCATGATGCGCGCGAGCTCAGCAAGGAGCGCGGTCATTCCATCACGCTCGATGCAGACCCAACACTAAAAGTCTACGGCAACGAGGAAGAATTGCGGAGCGCCTTCTCAAATCTGGTATTTAATGCCGTGCAATACACGCCCGCACACGCCGAGATCGCGATTCGCTGGTTCCGCGACGCGCAGGGGGCGCACATGGTGGTGCGAGACAATGGAGTGGGTATCGCCGCGCACCATATCCCGCGTCTCACCGAGAGATTTTACAGGGTGGATGCGGGGCGTTCACGCGAGAGCGGCGGCACTGGGCTTGGGTTGGCCATCGTCAAGCACGTGCTGAACCGTCACGCCGCGCAACTCCGCATCGAGAGCGAACCCGGCAAGGGCAGCACGTTCAGTTGTGATTTTCCCCATTCGGCGATTGCGGGCCCTGCCGAGGCCCCGGAAGACTGAAGACCAGCCTGTACCGCTGAGGACGCAGAGGAGTAATAAAGTATTTTGATCTTATTCCTCTGCGTCCTCTGCGGTAAATTCTAGTGGCTAGCTTTAGTTGGCTTAACCAGCAACTTATCAGTATAGGCCAGGATCAGCGCCGAGATCACAAAGGTAATATGGATAATCACCTGCCACTTTATGGTCGCCTCAGCCATCTCGGCGGCATTGATGAACGTCTTGAGTAGGTGAATGGAGGAGATACCGACCAGGGCCATCGCCAGCTTGACCTTGAGCGTCCCCGCGCTCACTTGGGAAAGCCACTCAGGGTTGTCGGGATGATTGTGCAGATCCAGCCTCGAGACAAAGGTCTCGTAGCCGCCTATAATCACCATAATCATAAGATTGGCGATCATCACCACATCAATCAGCCCCAGCACTATGAGCATGATCTCGGCTTCGGTTAAGCTGGTGGTCTTCGCAACCAAGTGGCCCACCTCCACCGCAAAGTGGTAGACATAGACGCCCTGGGCGATAATCAAGCCAACATAGAGCGGCGCCTGCAGCCAGCGGCTCCAAAAGATAAACTTCTCAAGCAGGTTAATGGTCTTGCTCATGCATCGCCCCTTGGTCATAACCGAGCGCCAATGATACCAAAATAGACTGACTATTTTATCTTTTGCATTTACCGTCCCGCCACTATCCCCTAGAATAGGCCGACTTTATCCAACTCGGGTCTACTCATGATTTTTGGCTATCTGATTCTGATGTTGCTGGTGATCTTGGTCGCGGCGGAGATATTCTGCAATGCCCTTGAGCACCTGGGTGAACGGCTGAAAATCTCGGAGGGCGTGACCGGCTCTTTATTCGCCGCAGTGGGGACGGCGCTGCCGGAAACTATGGTGCCGATCTTGGCGCTCTTTGCCGGCACTGAGAACGTGACTGTGAATCAGGAGATTAGCGTCGGCGCGATTCTGGGCGCGCCGTTGATGTTGTCCACCCTCTCTCTTTCCTTGTTAACTTTGGTTACCCTGAAGAGCCGCGGCGCCAGAGGCCGATTCACACCCGAAAAGACAGGCATCACCCGTGACTTGAATTTCTTCTTGTTCGCATTCTCGCTTGCCGCGGTCGCCTTGTTCATCCCGCCGGCGTTTAGTAGCGCACGCACCGGGGTCGGGTTTGCTTTAGTACTGATCTACTTTATCTACATCATGCTCACCCTGCGCGCCTCCGCCAAACTGGTCGAGGACGGGCATGGCACGGAGGCACACTCGCCCATGCTCCTGAGCCGATTCGGATTCAGCCATAGCCTGGCTCTCATCATCCTTCAGCTCGGCATCGGCTTGGTCCTGCTGGTCGGCGGCGCCAAGGGCTTTATCCACGGCGTTGAGGAGGCTGCCCCTTTGATCGGCATCTCGGCGCTGCTGTTATCTCTGCTCATCATCCCCATCGCCACAGAGCTGCCCGAGAAGGTGAACAGCATACTTTGGATACGCAAGCGCAAGGATACGCTCGCTTTCGGCAATATCACAGGGGCGATGGTCTTTCAGGGCACGCTGCTGCCGGCCATCGGCGTCATGCTCACACCGTGGGGCTTGCGCCCAGAGGTGCTGACCGGCGTCTTGATCACCCTGGCGGCTGCACTGTGGCTGCGGCTAATGTTACTGCGCGGCCAACTACGGGTATGGCATCTCGCTATTAATGGCGCGCTTTACATCACCTATTTGGCCATTGTCCTGGGCTTGCGTTAGAACCCCTGTTCGCCCGAGCAAACCGCGGAGCAGCCTCCTCGGACTGTGTTGCTAACCTCTCATTGTCTTTAACTTGTTGATCGCCTTGATCACCACGAAAATCGCAAGCGCCACGATGAAGAAGTCCACCAAGGTATTAATGAAACTGCCGTATTTGAGAACAGGTGCTCCGGCCTGCTCCGCGGCTGCTAAGCTCGCGTAGGATTGGGAAGTAAGATTGATATACAACTGGGAGAAATTGACGCCGCCCAGCAACAGACCGATAGGCGGCATGATGATATCCTTGACCAGCGACTCCACCACCTTGCCGAACGCTACACCGAGGACGATACCGACCGCCATGTCTATCATATTTCCCTTGATGGCAAATTCTTTAAACTCGGACATGAAGCTCACAAGCCACTCCCCCTCTCGTTCAACAAAAATACACAGAGACACCGGCAAACACAATGAAGATTTGCTCGACTCGTTACGGGGCGGAGATTATATTACTTGAAGTTTATGCATTAAGTTAATGATAATTAAAACAAAAATTAGACACACTTGCCGATGGTCTGGCTAGTTACACCACTCTTCCACCGCCTTTTTGGCCTCATCTGTCGCCTTTTT
>JAYUCX010000189.1:0-5839 GCA_043740145.1 Gammaproteobacteria bacterium | reverse complement strand
TCGCCTTCGCCATGCGCTTGCCGGTGCGCACATAAAACGGCACGTTGCGCCAGCGCCAGTTGTCGATGTAGAACTTGATCGCCGCATAACTCTCCGTGGTGCTATTCGGCGCGACACCTTTTTCATCGAGGTAGCCGGCGACCTTTTGGCCGTCTATTGTGCCGCGCCCGTATTGGGCACGAAAGGCATGGGCATGTACGGCGCTCTGCGGGATGGGCCGGATGGATTTCAACACCTTCACCTTCTCGTCGCGCAGTGACTCGGCATCCATGTTGGCCGGCGGCTCCATGGCCACCAGGGTCAACATCTGCAACAGATGGCTTTGCAGCATGTCGCGCAGCGCGCCTGCGCCGTCGTAATAATCCGCGCGCCCGGCGATGCCCTGGGTTTCTGAATGGGTGATCTGCACGTGGTCAATGTAATTGCGGTTCCACAACGGCTCCAGCATGATATTGGCAAAGCGGAACACCAGCACATTCTGCACCGTGCCCTTGCCGAGGTAGTGGTCAATGCGAAAAATCTGTTGCTCTGAAAAATGCTGGTGCAGGCGCTCTTCCAGGGTCTGGGCGCTCTCCACGTCATAGCCAAAAGGTTTTTCGATGACCAGCCGCCGCCAGCCGCCATCCTCTTGATGCAGACCGGCGTCAGCCAGATGCTGGCTCACTGTCGAAAATTCGGCCGGACGGATCGCCATGTAAAACACCAGATTACCGGAGAAATGGTCAGTGGTTGTGAGCGTTTTTTTCAGGCGATGATAGGACTCGACATCCTCGAGATTGCCCTGAAAATAGTGCAGCCGCTCACGGAAATGGGCGAAGACTTGTTCATCCAGCTCTTGTCGGACGCGGGTCTTTAACAAGGCAGCCACTTCGTCGCGCCACTGCTCGGTGCTCCACTCACGCCGTCCAAAGCCGACGATCACCATCCCTTCCGGCAAACGCATCGCCTGTTCGAGATGGTATAGGGCCGGCAATAATTTACTCTGGGAGAGATTGCCGGTCGCGCCGAAGATGACAAAGGTACAAGTCTCAATCATGATTTTTTATCCTTATAGAGAGAGGCATGACCGCCAAAGGCGTTGCGCATCAGCGACAGCAGCCGATAACCATAACCGCTGTCGCGGCTTGCAAAGCGCATTTGCAGCGCGAGCGTCATGACTGGGGTGGCGATGCCTTGATCCACGCCCTCGATGGCGGCCCAACGCCCTTCGCCGGAGTCGTCCACCTTGGCTGAGAATTGCTCAAGGAATTGATCGGCGCTCTGCGTACCTTTGCTGTTCAAGGCCTCGGCGGTAAGATCGAGCAGCCAACTGCGCACAACGGAACTGTGGCGCCACAACTCGGTGACCTGCGCAAGATCGAGATTAAATTCCTGTTTGCCGTGCAGCAAGGACAATCCTTCTGTAAAGGCCTGCATCATCCCATATTCGATGCCGTTGTGTATCATCTTGGTGAAGTGCCCAGCGCCGACAGGACCAACGTGAGCCCAGCCCCGATCGGGCGCGGGGGCGAGCACTTTTAGCACCGGCTCCAGCACGGCGGCGGTTTCTTTGCTGCCGCCCACCATCAGGCAGTAGCCGTTTTTCAATCCCCAGACGCCACCCGAGGTACCGGCATCCATAAATCCGATGCCATGCCTGGCTAGCAGTGCGCCGCGCCGTTCGCTGTCGTGGTAATTCGAATTGCCGCCGTCCACGATGATGTCGCCCCGCGTCAATTGCGGAATCAATTCCCCTATCATCTGTTCGGTCGGTGCGCCGCTCGGCAACATCAGCCACAAGACGCGCGGGGCCTTGAGTTGGGCAATCACCTCCGCGGTAGAAAGTGCCGCGATCAAACCCTCCTCGCGCGCTAGTTGTTGAGTGATCTCCGCCGAGCGGTTGAAACCGGCGACCTCGATGCCGCCCCGGCACAAGCGTCGCGCCATGTTGGCGCCCATCTTGCCCAGACCTATCAGTGCTATTCTCATGATCGCTTCCTCACTTTTCATTATAGTTGTGATGGCAAACCAATAATAAGGCGATAATTGTGCCAACTCGCGCAAAATGCCTTTATAGTAGAGGGCACCTCTAAAAATAGTGGATTTTGTCTTTAGGCAAGGCGGAATTCTGCGAGAAAGCGTAGTGTACACGCAGTCTGCCGCTGCACGGCCCCGCATTTCGAGCAGAATTCCAACGCAGCATAAAGACAAAAGACGCATCTTTAGAGGTGCCCTAGAGACACTTTCGCAGCAAAATACACTATGCACAAGATTCTCTTCGCAGCCAGCGAGGCGCACCCGCTCATCAAGACCGGCGGCCTGGGCGACGTCGCCGGCAGTCTGCCCATCGCGCTGAGCGAACTCGGTCAGGATGTCCGGCTGGTGCTACCCGCCTACCGTGAGGCGCTGGCGCATGTCGAGGGGTTTAAGATCATTGCCAGTATCCAGTGTGCGGGTAACGCCGTGCAGGGACGCACCAGCGTCGCGGGAGACAGGATGCCGGGAGCGACCACCGTGCGCATATTAGAAAGTCAACTTCCCGGCAGCTGTGTCCTGGTCTGGCTGGTGGATGCACCTCACTACTTTGATCGGCCGGGCGGGCCCTACGCAGGCCCCGATGGCCGCGACTGGCCGGACAACGCTGCGCGCTTTACCCTGTTTGCGCGCGCTGTGGCCGATCTCGCGCTTGGCCGGGCGGGCCTCGCTTGGCAACCCGATCTGGTGCACTGCAACGACTGGCAAACCGGCCTTATCCCCGCCCTGCTGGCCCGCGAAGCCAGCCGCCCCGCGACCCTCTTTACCCTGCACAACCTCGCCTACCAGGGTCTATTCGCGCGGGAGATTTTTGAATTACTCGATCTGCCCAGTGAGCTATGGAGCCCCGAGGCCATGGAGTTTCATGGGCAGTTTTCCTTCATCAAGGGCGGGCTGGTGTACGCCGACCGGCTTACCACGGTGAGTCCCACCTATGTTGAGGAGATATGCACCCCGGCGCTGGGTTACGGTTTGGAGGGCCTACTCAGTCACCGCAGCCAGCACCTTACCGGCATCCTCAACGGCGCCGACTACGCCGTGTGGGAGCCTTCCCGCGACCCTTTTATCGTAAAAAATTATGACTCCAGGACCTTACATCTCAAGGCGCTTAACAAGGCCGATCTGCAACGGCGCTTCGAATTACCGGTGCTGAAAGACGTGCCGCTGATCGGCATGATCGGGCGGCTGGTGGAGCAAAAAGGCGTGGATCTGCTGTTGGCCATCCTCCCGCAACTGCTCCGTCATCCCTTGCAATTAGTTCTGCTCGGCAGCGGCGAAGACAACCTCGAACAGGCCTTGCAAGACTGGGCGAAGGCCCACCCGGAGCGTATCGCCGTGCATCTCGGCTACAGCGAACCGCTGGCGCATCGCATCGAGGCGGGGGCCGACATGTTCCTCATGCCTTCGCGCTTCGAGCCGTGCGGATTGAATCAAATGTACAGTTTGCGCTATGGAACGGTGCCCATCGTCCGCCGCACCGGCGGCCTCGCCGACACAGTGGTGGACGCCAGCGAAGAGACGCTGGCTGCTGGCACCGCCACCGGCTTTGTATTCAACACCCCCGCACCGCAAGCGCTGCTAGCCACTCTGTTGCGCGCACTCAGCCTGTTTACTCAAACCCCTCGCTGGCAGCACATGGTCAAGACGGGGATGGCGCAGGATTTCAGTTGGCAAAAAAGTGCGCGCCAGTATCTTGATCTTTATGACGAGACTCTGCATCAACACGCCGCTGGATTGAGCCGCAACTAACCAGTGGTTAGTGCGACTTGTCCTGCTCCTCGCTGGTACACACCCAATAACCGCAGCGGGTCTGTTTGGCCTTATACATCGAACGGTCCGCACAACGCATCAGGCTCCCGACATCTGCGCCATGTTCAGGCCAGAGGGCAATCCCGATACTAATGCCGGTCTTGAGAATCAAACCTGTAATGACAAACTTCACTTCCAATGCCTTGATGAAGATCGGCGCAGAATCTGGGTATAATGGAGAGTTTACAAAACCTTGAGTTTTCAATTCCCTAAGACCGGCCTACCCTGCCCAACGATCCACCCAAGACACTACGACCTCAACCCATGGCCAGTAAATTAAGCGACAAGGAACTGCGCAGCCGCGTCAAGCTGTTAGGCAGCCTGCTGGGGAATGTGCTCCACACTCAGGCCGGCGGCCGTGTGCTTAAAGCGGTCGAGATGCTGCGCAAGGGCTACATCGGCTTGCGTAAACAACCTAACCCGCGCAAGCGGCACCGCCTCGCCCAGCTCATCAATACCCTGGATACCGAGACACTCAGTCACGTGATCCGCGCCTTCAGCACCTATTTCAGCCTGGTCAATATCGCGGAGGAGGACTATCAGCATCGGCAACGCCGCCTGCAGGTGCGTGCCGGAGGGCCGCTGTGGGTAGGCTCCTTCGATCACACCCTGCGTCAACTCTACTCGCAGGGCATCAAACCCGAGCAGTTGCAAAGCCTGCTCGATCGCCTCGCCTATATTCCGGTGATTACCGCACACCCCACCGAGTCCAAGCGGCAGACCCTCATGGAGGCGCTGCGGCGGATCTTCGTCACCAGCTCACGCCTCAATGACTCGCGGCTCGGCAAGCGCGAGCGCGAGGAGGTCATCGAAAAGCTGGAAAGTCAGATTCAGATCTTGTGGAAGACCGACGAGGTGCGTGTCCAGCGCCCGCAAGTGCGCGACGAAATCAAAAACGGCCTGCTGTATTTCCACGAATGTCTGTTCCAGGCAGTACCGACCACCTACCGTTACATGGAACAGGCACTTGAACGCACCTATGGGAAAGACTCCTCGCCTGCGCTGCGGGTGCCGAGTTTCATGCGCTTCGGCTCATGGATAGGCGGCGATCGCGACGGCAACCCCAACGTCAAACCCGAAACCACGGCGCTGGCCCTGCGCCTGCAGGCCCGCGCGGTGTTGCTGGAGTATCTCAACCGCGTTACCGCGCTGAGCCGGATACTGACCCATTCCAGCCAACTGTGCACCCCCACCGCGGCCTTGCTGGAAAGTCTCAAGGTCAGCGAACAGTTCTGCAGCAAGACCTTCAGCGAAAATCAGAGCCGTTTCAGCCACGAACCTTATCGCCGCAAACTTTACATCATCTGCCACCGGCTGGATTGCAATCTGCGCACCATCCGCAAGCGCTTGCAGGGCAAGGACTTGCCGCTGCAAGAAGGCGCCTACGCCACTGAACAGGAATTATTGAACGACCTCTACCTGATCCACGACTCGCTCTGCTCGCACGGCGACCGCAACATCGCCGAGGCCGAGCTTAAGGACCTGATCCGGCTGGTGGAGACCTTCGGTTTTTTCCTGTTGCGTCTGGATGTGCGTCAGGAATCGACGCGTCACACCTCCGCGGTCGCCGAGTTGTTTGCGGAGCAACCGGACAAGATTGATTATCTGGGCCTGAACGAAGCGGAGCGTATCGAGGCGTTGACCACGGCCATCGCCCGCCGCGAGTCCTTGCTGACCAATCCGGCGGTGCTGAGCCCCGAGACCCAGGAGTCGCTGGAGGTCTTGAGGGTCATGGCCCGGATGCGCGCGGAGGTGAGCCCGCAGGCCTTCGGCAGCTATGTCATCTCAATGACGCATCAGGCGAGTCACGTCCTCGAGGTGATGCTGCTGGCGCGTCTCGCAGGCCTCGCGGGGCGCAATGAGCACGGCTGGTTTTGCACCCTCCACATCACGCCCTTGTTCGAGACCATCGAAGACTTGACCCGCATCGAACCCCTGCTCACCGCCTTGCTGGACAACCCCACTTACCTCTCGCTGCTCAAGGCCTCCGGCAATCTGCAAGAGGTGATGCTCGGCT
>JAYUCX010000188.1:0-5841 GCA_043740145.1 Gammaproteobacteria bacterium | reverse complement strand
GGAGGATCCAGCAGGACGGTGAACTCTTTCACCAAGCGTCCGCCCCGCCAATTGACCTCAAGCAGATACTGCAGATAGGGTTCCTTAATGGGCTCCTGACTGTATGCGTGTATATAAGGCTTACCGCCCTTTTGCTCGACCTTAAAGCGCAACTGCGTGAGGTGGAAGGGGCGCTCCACCCCGGCCTGCTCAAACGCCTCGGGCGAAGCGAGCCCTACATTCAGGGTATCAATCTCGTCGCTAGCCACCGACAGCAGGGGGATCTCGGCCTCTAAGGGCTGATTCAGCCCGGAGCGCACATTGATATCCCCCAGCCCCAGAGCCAAAACGCTCATGGGCATCGCCAGCAGCGTCATCACAACCATTCTACGGATCATGTGTACACCCCTTGCCAGCCATAGTTGCTGGGTATCCTGCCTCTGGGATAATAAGATAGGCAATGATATGGGCGTCTCTAAAAATGCGTCTTTTGTCTTTATGCGGCGTTGGAATTCTGCTCGAAATGCTCATGTACCGACGTGTACACTCCGCTTCCTCGCAGAATTCCGCCTTGCCTAAAGCCAAAATCCACTACTTATTAGAGGCGCCCATATCTCGAATCACCTTTATTTATATCGGCTAAGTATATAGTCTATAAATAGTCTTTTACCAGAATTTCGGCTATTTGGATACTGTTCAGGGCCGCCCCCTTGCGCACGTTATCCGACACGACCCAGAGGTCCAGTCCGCGCGGATGAGAGATATCCTCGCGGATGCGTCCGACAAACACGGGGTCATGCCCTGCCGACTCGGTCACCGCGGTGGGGTAGCCGCCTGGTTTGTGTTCGTCGTAGACCACCACGCCAGGGGCGCGCTCCAACAGATCGCGCGCCTGTTTGGCGCTGATCTTCTTTTTGGTCTCGATGTGCAGCGCCTCGGAGTGGCTATAAAACACCGGCACGCGCACTGCGGTGGGATTGACGAGTATGCCCTCGTCTTCCATGATCTTGTGTGTCTCCCACACCATCTTCATTTCTTCCTTGGTGTAGCCGTTGTCCTGGAACACATCAATCTGCGGCAACACGTTGAAGGCAATCTGCTTGGGGTAGACATGCGGCGCCGACTCTTTGCCGCCTAACAACGCTGCACTTTGTACGGCCAACTCCTCAATCGCCTCCTTGCCGGTGCCGGAGACCGATTGATAAGTACACACGTTGATACGCTCGATGCCGACCTTATCGTGAATGGGTTTCAGCGCCACCAGCATTTGAATGGTCGAACAGTTCGGATTGGCGATGATACCGCGTTTTTTGTACTGCGCGATCGCGTGCGGGTTCACCTCCGGCACTACGAGCGGAATGTCATTGTCGTAACGGAACTGCGATGTGTTATCAATCACGATGCAGCCCGCCGCCGCGGCCTTGGGCGCATAGATGGCCGACACCTCGGCGCCAGCCGAAAACAGCCCGATCTGCACCTTGGAAAAATCAAAGCCGGCGAGGTCTTCGACCTTGTAATGCTTGCCCTTGAACTGCACGATGGTTCCCGCCGAGCGGCTGCTCGCCAAGGGGTAAAAATTGCGCACCGGAAAGTTGCGCTCTTCCAGTATCTCAATCATGGTCTCACCCACCGCGCCGGTGGCGCCGACCACGGCGACGTCAAATAATTTACTCATGTTTTATGTCCCAAGAAATCAGAATATCTAAATTTCACACCGAGGTGCAAAGACAGCAAAGTAATTGACGGGTTAGACTATTTTGCGGCTTGCAACCTTGCGTGCTAGCATTCAATGTTGTAACGCTGCGACCACCGCATCACCCGTCTCCTTAGTCCCCACCTTGCGCATACCTGCGGTGTAAATATCCGCAGTGCGGTAACCCTCATCGAGCACGTGACTCACGGCGCGCTCCACACGCCCGGCGAGTTCAGCCTCGCGTAAAGTGTAACGCAACATCATCGCGACCGACAGCAGCGTGGCGAGTGGATTGGCGATGTTCTTGCCCGCGATGTCCGGCGCCGAACCGTGTATCGGCTCGTACATGCCCTTGCCGTTGGCGTCCAGCGAGGCGGAAGGCAGCATACCGATGGAACCGGTGAGCATGGAGGCCTCGTCGGAGAGGATGTCGCCGAACATATTACCGGTTACCATCACGTCAAACTGCTTGGGCGCGCGCACCAGTTGCATCGCGGCGTTGTCCACGTACATGTGGGTAAGCGTAACGTCAGGATAATCCTTGGCGAGGCGCGTCATGACCTCGCGCCACAGTTCCGTGCATTCCAACACGTTCGCCTTGTCCACCGAGCAGAGTTTTTTGTTACGCTTCTGCGCGATACCAAATGCGACACGTCCGATGCGCTCGATCTCGGACTCGCTGTACACCATCGTATTGAGCCCTTCGCGCTCGCCATTCGCAAGCATGCGCACGCCGCGCGGTTGGCCGAAGTAAATGTCGCCGGTCAATTCACGCACAATCATGATGTCGAGGCCCACCACCACCTCGGGCTTGAGGCTGGAGGCCGAGGCAAGCTGCGGATACAGCACGGCCGGGCGCAAATTGGCGAACAGATTCAACTCCTTGCGCAGGCCGAGCAAACCTTTTTCCGGCCGCACCGAAATATCGAGCGTCTCCCACTTCGGCCCGCCCACCGCGCCGAGCAGCACCGCGTCGGCCTGCTTGGCGAGCGCGAGCGTTTTCTCCGGCAGCGGATGACCGCTAACGTCTATCGCCGCGCCGCCCACCAGCGCCTGTTCCATTTCGATCCGGAGACCAAAGTCGCGGCGCAGACATTCCAAAAGCTTCACCGCCTCGGCAATGATCTCTACACCAATGCCGTCGCCGGGCAGGACTACGATTTTTTTTGTCATGTTTTTAGCCAAATAACCAGGGAGTTTCCGCACGACTCCGCGCTTCGTAAGCTTTGATTTCGTCCGTATGTTTCAAGGTAAGGCCGATGTCATCCAAGCCGTTCATCAAACAGTGCTTGCGGAAGGCATCCACTTCAAAAGGAATAGTTTCGCCTTTGGGTATAGTGATGCGCTGCGCAGGCAGGTCAATGGTAAGTTGATAACCCGGCGTGGTTTCCACTTCTTCGAATAAACGGTCAACAGTTTTACTATCGAGCACAATAGGCAGCAGGCCGTTTTTGAAACAGTTGTTATAAAAGATGTCGGCATAGCTCGGCGCAATCAGTGCGCGAAAGCCGTAATCCTCCAAGGCCCAAGGCGCGTGCTCGCGCGACGAGCCACAGCCGAAATTGTCGCGCGCGAGCAAGATGCTCGCGCCCTGATAGCGCGGCTGATTGAGCACAAAGTCGGGGTTAAGCGGGCGCTTGCTGTTGTCCCTGCCCGGCTCGCCGTGATTGAGATAACGCCACTCGTCAAACAGGTTCGGCCCGAACCCCGTGCGCCTGATGGATTTCAGGAACTGCTTGGGGATAATGGCGTCGGTGTCCACGTTGGAGCGGTCCAACGGTGCTACGAGGCCGGTTAATTTCTCAAATTTTTGCATAATTAGTTCAGTAACAAGTTGCAAGTGACAAGTAGCAAGTGTCCGTAGTAACACAAGAGAAATATTCTTGCTACTTGCTACTCACTACTTGAAACTTGGTTACATCCACAAAATGTCCTGCGATTGCCGCAGCGGCAGCCATCGCGGGGCTGACCAAATGCGTGCGCCCGCCCCGACCCTGGCGGCCTTCAAAGTTGCGGTTGGAAGTCGAGGCGCAACGCTCGCCCGGCTCTAAACGATCGGCATTCATGGCGAGACACATGGAGCAGCCCGGCGCGCGCCACTCAAAGCCCGCCTCTTTGAAAATTTTGTCCAAACCTTCTTTTTCCGCTTGTTGTTTCACCAAACCGGAGCCGGGGACGACCATGGCGAGTTTGATATTCTTTGCCACTTTTTTGCCGCGCACCACGGCCGCCGCGTCGCGCAAATCCTCGATGCGCGCGTTGGTGCAGGAGCCGATGAAGATTTTGTCGAGCGCGATGTCGGTGACGGCGGTGCCTGGTTTCAAGTCCATGTAACTCAAGGCGCGCTCCATGCCGCCGCGCTTCACGCTGTCCTGTTCCTGCGCGGGATCGGGCACACGGCCGTCTATGGTCGTCACCATTTCCGGCGACGTACCCCAGGTGACTTGCGGCTTGATCTCGGCGGCGTTGAGCTGCACTTCCTTGTCGAATACCGCGTCGTTATCGCTCTTTAACTCGCGCCACGCGACGACGGCCTGCTCCCACAATTTGCCTTTCGGCGCATAGGGGCGATCTTTCAAATATGCGATCGTCGTGTCGTCCACCGCCACCATGCCGCAGCGCGCGCCGGCCTCGATGCTCATGTTGCACACCGTCATGCGGCCTTCCATGGAAAGTGCGCGGATCGCGGGGCCCGTGTATTCGATGGCGTAACCGGTGCCGCCCGCCGTGCCGATCTTGCCGATGATGGCGAGCACGATGTCCTTGGCGGTGACACCCGGCGCGGGTGTGCCGTCCACGGTGATGCGCATGTTCCTGGCCTTTTTCTGGATCAGGCACTGCGTCGCGAGCACGTGCTCCACTTCAGACGTACCGATGCCTTGCGCAAGCGCGGCGAAGGCGCCGTGCGTGGAGGTGTGCGAGTCGCCGCACACCACCGTCATGCCGGGGAGTGTCGCGCCCTGTTCCGGGCCGATCACGTGCACGATGCCCTGGCGCACGTCGTTCATCTTGAATTCGGTGATGCCGAACTCCGCGCAGTTTTCATCCAGCGTTTCGATCTGTATGCGCGAAACCGGATCGGTAATGCCATACTCCAGTCCCGTGGTAGGCACATTGTGATCGGGCACGGCAAGGATGCTCGCGGTGCGCCATGGTTTGCGCCCAGCGAGGCGCAGGCCTTCAAACGCCTGTGGCGAGGTAACTTCGTGCACCAGGTGACGATCTATATAGATCAGCGTCGTGCCGTCGGGCTCGGCGCGCACCACGTGGGCGTCCCAGAGTTTGTCGTAGAGAGTTTTGCCGGCCATGTTGCTTTAATGACGTTCAGTCAGGAGAATCTCAAGAGAAGTCTGTATTTTACGCCGATTACGCTTGGCGCGAAATAGCTTCTCTTAAACGTGCTCGCGCAATAGGCGCCATGCAATCAGAAACGAGCCCAGACTGAGGAGAGCGGCGATGGAAAAGGTGAACGTAGGCCCGGCAGACTCCCACAGATAGCCGCTATACAGGCTCCCCGCCGCGCCGCCGCCGCCGAAGCTCAGACTGCTGTAGATGGCCTGGCCGCGGAACTGGTGGCGCCCGGTGAAGAAGCGGTACACCACCTGCATACCGGCGGCATGAAAGGTGCCGAAGGTCGCCGCGTGCAGTGTCTGTGCAATGACGAGCATCAGCAGGCTGTCGGGGAAATGCCCGATCAACAACCAGCGCACGGTGGCGAGCGCGAAGCTTGCCATCAAGACTTTGCGCAGTGACACGCGCGTCATCAGCCGCTGCATCAACAGAAAGACGCCGATCTCGCACAACACGGCGAACGCCCACAGCGCACCTATCACCGTTTTGCTGTAGCCGTGGTCTACCAGATAAATGGAGTAAAAGGTGTAATAGGGGCCGTGGCTCGCCTGCATCAGAAAACAGGCGAGCAGAAACAGTGCGACTTCCGGGCGCAGAATCGTTTTCAGGAACGGCGAGGGGTGCTCCGCACGTCCGCCTACTTCCGATTCCGGTAGCACCAGACTGAACACCCAAATGCCGCACATCAACACCAGCAGACTCGGTAACACCCACCACGACCCGTAGGCGTCTATCACCGGCCCCAGCGCCGACACGCTCAAGATAAAACCGATGGAGCCCCACAAGCGCACGCGCCCGTAGGCGCCGGCGCGCTCACC
>JAYUCX010000187.1:0-13456 GCA_043740145.1 Gammaproteobacteria bacterium | reverse complement strand
GGTAGTTCAGCTGGTTAGAATACCTGCCTGTCACGCAGGGGGTCGCGGGTTCGAGTCCCGTCCACTCCGCCACTATGGTTGTCATGAGGGCGCTCCGTCAGGTGCGCCCTTTTTATTGTGCTGCACAGGGATGTGCGAATGTCGCGGACGCATGGATGCGTAGGAGCGACGGCTGCACAGGGAAGAGCGTAGCGAAGGGTTCTGCGAATGTCGCGGACGCATGGATGCGTAGGAGCGACGGCTGCACAGGGAAGAGCGCAGCGAAGGGTTCTGCGAATGTCGCGGGCGCATGGATGCGCAGGAGCGACGGCTTAATCAAAAAATACTCCCGAAGCTTGGAGGCTAGCTGATGTTACAAAGCATTCGAGACCATGCCCAGGGTTGGCTGGCATGGATAATCGTTGGGCTCATTATCATCACCTTTGCGCTGTGGGGCGTTCAAGAATACGTTGGCGTCGGTGCCGGCGTGAATGTCGCCACGGTCAACGGCGTAGACATTACCCAGCAACGCTTTCAGCGTGTTTATGACCAGCAGCGCCAGCGGTTGCGCGCGCTGCTCGGCAGCGATTTCAACTCCCAGGATGAGACCAGAATAAAGCAGACCGTGCTCGATAACCTCATCCGCGACGAGGTGATACGCCAAACCGCTGAGGCCCTGAAGCTGCGCGTCAGCAATGTCCAGCTTGCCCAGGAGGTCGGCGCTATTCCTCAATTCCAGGAGAACGGCCAGTTTTCTCCGCAGCTTTTCCAGCAGGCATTGCGCGCTCAAGGGCTGTCCGCGGAGGGTCTGGGATCGCAACTGCGCCAGGGTTTGATCACGGAGCAATTAAATACCGGGGTGACCGTCACCTCGATCATCACGCCAGCCGAGCTGGATCAGGCGATACGCATCAAGAATCAGCAGCGTGACATCGGCTACCTGGTGTTGCCCTGGGGCAATTTCAAGGAGGGCGTAAATCCCGATGAGGGCGCCGTCCAAAAATATTATGAACAAAACCGGGAGCAACTGGCGAGCCCCGAGCAGGTCAGCATTGAATATATAGAGTTGTCCGCGCAGGCGCTGGCCTCACAGATCATCCCTGACGAACAGGAGCTGCATAAACTCTACGAAGAGCATGCGGCTACTTACGCCACCCCTGAGCAACGCCGCGCCAGCCATATCTTGGTTACCGTGGACAAGGCGGCCGATGAGGCCGCCGTGGCTGCCGCCAAGGCCAAGGCGGAGGAAATCCATCAGCGGCTGATAAAGGGAGAGGACTTCGCCAAGGTCGCCAAGGAGGTTTCACAGGACCCCGGCTCGGCCCCGCAGGGCGGTGACCTGGGCTTTTTCGGCAAGGGCGTGATGGACAAGGTCTTCGAGGATCGCGTGTTCAGCCTCAAGGCCGGCGAATTGAGCGAATCGGTCAGGAGTGCGTTCGGTTTTCACATCATAAAGCTCGCAGAGATCAAACCGGCCGTGACCAAAATCTTTGCCGAGGTGCGACCTGATCTGGCCAAGGAGCTGCAACTGCGCAAGGCGCAGCAAATGTTCTTTGAAAAAACAGAATCGCTCACCAATCTTAGCTTTGAAAACCCGGATACCCTGGCCGTCGCCTCCAAAGAACTGGGACTGCCCATACAGAGCAGCGCACTGTTTGACCGCAAGGGCGGGGAGGGGATTACCTCCGATCCCAAGGTCGTGACGGCGGCGTTCAGCGATGACATCCTGAAGCGTGGCTTTAATAGCGAGCCCATCGAGATTGGCGATAACCGGCTGGTGGTGCTGCGCATCAAGGAGCACAAACCGGCCACGCAACGCTCCCTTGAGGAGGTGCGCCAGACCATCGTCGAGCAGTTGCGCACCGAGATGGCGCAGGCCAAGGCGCGCGCATCCGGAGAGGCCTTCATGGAGCGGCTCAAGAAAGGTGAAGACCCTGCCGCTATAGCTAAGGAGTACCGGGTTGAATGGATTAAATCCGGCCTGATCGGGCGCGATGAGACCAAAATCAACCCGCAGATCGTGCGTGCCGCCTTCAGATTGAATAAGCCGGCCAAGGGTGCCCTCCCCGCTGTGGGCGGGGAGCATCTGGAGAGCGGCGATTACGCCGTGCTAGCGGTATACGCGGTGCGTGAGGGCGACCCTGCAGGCATGGAGTCAGCCGCCCGTATCGCGCTCAAGCGCGAATTGCAGCGCAACCAGGCGCAGAGCGAATACGATCTGCTCGTCGCGGGGGCCAAAAACGAGGCAAAAATCGTCACTCACCCCGACAAACTTTGAGAGAAAAAGGAGCAGGCCCCCGGCCCGAACTAAGCTATTTATACTATGTCTAAATTCTTGTAAAATGAGCTACCCAGAGGCAGATCATGGAAGTACTGAGGTTGAAGGATGGTATGCTGAAACAAGAATGTAAATTAGTGATTGAAAGCGTCAATGAGGATGGTAAAAAGTTCAGGCCCAGTGATTGGATAGAACGGATCTCGACCTCTTTGGCTATCTTCGGGCCGGATCATCGTTTGCGTTACTCCAAGACGGCTCAACCCAAGGTTATCAACGGCGAGAAGTGCCTGGTGGTGGATACGGCGCTGCACGAAAAAGATCCGGCTGCCTTCGAGTACATTCTTAATTTCGCCAAGTCGAACCGCCTGCGTGTCCACGAGGAATGCGTGGATCTGGAAACTAAAAACTAGCGAAGCTAGTTTTTAATTGTATGTCGCTGCACCTCTTGAGTGATAGCGTGCATCCAGTCGCCGATGATGGGAACCAGTTCGACCTTGCTTAAGATGTAGCCTATCAGAAGAATCACCAGGGTACCGCCGATCACGGTGCCGAAACCCCAGGCGATGCCCCCCGCAAAGTTATCCAGCAGCATTTTCTTGCGGCTGCGATGTACGTTGTTATGGTGGTCTGTTCCCATAGCAGGTTGTGGAAAAAGTGATTTCTCAGCTGCCGCGCATTTTCCCAAACACGTACGTGCTTGAGAAGCCTGCTATGCGAATAAATTCGCACCTACTTTACGCCGTCTGTTTTTCGCGGATCTCGTCCAAAATCTTGCAATCTATGCATTGCGTCGCAGTGGGACGCGCCTCCAGGCGCCGGATGCCGATCTCAACACCGCAGGCCTCGCAAAAGCCGTAATCATTCATATCGAGCCTGACCAGCGACTCGTCAATCTTTTTGATGAGCTTGCGTTCGCGGTCACGCGCGCGCAGTTCCATCGTGATCTCCGATTCCTGACTGGCCCGGTCATTCGGGTCCGGGTAGTTGATGGCCTCATCCTGCATGTGATGAACGGTGCGGTCCACCTCTTCCATGAGCTCCCGTTTCCAAGCCAAGAGTATCTCCCGGAAATGCTGTATCTGTTTCTCATTCATGTACTCCTCACCCTTCTTTTCCTTGTAGGGTGCGAAGCCTAACGCGGCGCTCTTGGAGCCGCTCATCTTGGTTACCGCCATCTACTTGTCTCCTGATACTGCCCCTGATGCTAACGGGCGAAACTCCCGCCTGTAAAAACGCTAATTATAGCGTATATATCGTCATTTCGAAACTCAGCTAAAGCCCTCTGAGAATAGATGGATATTTTGCTAAAATGTCCCTTTTTTGGATTTTAGGCATGGCTAAACTCGCAGCACTCATTTTTGATGTAGATGGCACCCTGGCGGATACCGAGAGAGACGGTCATAGGGTCGCCTTCAATGCCGCCTTTGCCGAGGCGGGGCTGGATTGGGAGTGGTCCGTCCCGCTCTACGGCGAGCTGCTCGCCGTCACAGGGGGCAAGGAGCGTATTCGCCACTATCTGGATCATTACAATACGGCCTTCAAGCGGCCGACCGGCCTGGACGGCTTGATTGCGGGCCTGCACGCCTCCAAGACCTGCCACTATACCGGGATGTTGGCAGACGGCCGGGTCCCGCTGCGGCCCGGTGTGCGGCGCCTGCTGGAGGAGGCGCGCGCCGATGGGGTGCGCCTGGCGATTGCGACCACCACTACGCCGGCCAATGTCATGGCCCTCCTTGAGCATGCGAACCCGGAGATTCCCGCTTCCTGGTTTGAGGCGATTGCCGCAGGGGATGTGGTCGCGGCAAAGAAGCCTGCCCCGGACATTTTTAACTACACCCTGGAGCAGATGGGCTTAGACCCCTCCCGGTGTATCGCGCTGGAAGACTCTGAAAACGGACTCAGGGCGGCGCGTGGGGCCGGGTTGAGGACCGTTATTACGACTAATGACTATACCCGCGACCAGGATTTTACGGGCGCGGAGTTGGTGCTAAATCATCTCGGCGAACCCGACCGGCCCTTTACCGTGTTAAAAGGCACTGTGAACGGCAAGTCCTATTTGGATTTGGATACCCTGCGGCAGCTTACACAGGACGCGCGAGACGCTCCAGATACATTGCGGTAGCGCCGGCGACCGCTACCGGCATCACGATCAGATTGACGCCGGGGATGAGCGTTGCGAGCAGCGCCGCGCCGCCGAAGCCCAGGCTCAAACTCCAGTGCTGTTTGAGCCTCTGCCGCTGTTTCGAAAAGGACAGGCGATGATTCCCCATCACATAATCCGTGTATTGCAGGCACAGCATCCAGGCGCCGAAGACTATCCATAGTAGTGGCGCGGCCAGATTCAACGGAGGGATGAAAGAGATCAGCAAGAGCGGCAAGGCCCACACCAGAAAATAGGCAATCTTGCGTAGCTCGCCTAACAAGGCGGGAACAATGTCCAGCAACAGCCTGCTCCATGATTGTTCCAGCGTGGTGCGTCCCGTGAGATGCGTTTCGACCGCCTCGGCAAGCAGGCTATTAAAAGGCGCGCCGATCAGATTCAACAGCAGGCTAAAACCAAAATAGATGACCACCAGGGCAACCAATACCAGCAGCGGCCATAACAGCCATTGCAGCCAATCGAGCCAGTTGGGCAGAACCGACGTCAGTTGGGCCGTCAAGGTCTGGAGCCAGTGAGCGGCGTAGGCGGTCAATACGGCAAAGATCAGGGTGTTCAACAGGAGCGGAATCGCCACGTAGCGGCGCACGCCCGACTGCCGAATCAACCGGAAGCCGCGGAGTAAGTAGCTTGCGCCGGTGATGATGTCGTTGCTCATGGAGTGCGCGCTTGTTGTGCGCCGCGCAGGGCCAACAGCGCCGCGCCATAGGCCGCTTCGCTCTGTGCAGGTGTTGTCATGGCCGTATTTAATAACCGTTTACGGATTTCTGTCCATGCCTCGTTTACCGCGCCGCCACCGACGCTGCGAATGGAGGTGGGGTAGGGTGCGCCGAGACTGGCAAGCAGGCGATAACCGCGCTGCTCAATGCGCGCAATGCCCTCCAGCAAACCCTGAAAAAACAGTGCGTCATCGGCGGGCCGCGGTGTAACCCGGGGGGGCAGGGTCGCGTCGTTAATGGGAAATCTTTCGCCAGGCGCAGGCAGCGGATAGTAATCCAAACCGGTGGGTTGATCGGGTTTTAATAGGAGGGTCATCCCGGCCATTTGCCGGGGTGTGAAATAGTGTAGCAGCACTGCACCGCCACTGTTCGAGCCCCCTCCCGCCAGCCAGAGATCGCCCAGGCGGTGGCTGTAGACGCCGTATTCGGGGGCGAAGATGGGTTTTTCAGAGAGCACCTTGACGACCAGTGTGGAGCCGAGCGAGGTGACGGCCTCGCCGGGGGCGCTGGCCCCTGTGGCGATGAAGGCGGCGGTGGCGTCGGTCGTGCCGGCGACGAGCAGGGTATCCGCGGCAAGATTGAATTCGCGGGCGATGGCGGCACTGACTGTACCGAGCGGCGTGCCGGCGGGGACGACTTCAGGGAGCCAATCCCGGCGCACGCCGAGGCGATCAAGCCATGCAGGCCAGCGCTGCTCCAGCACATCAAAGCCGAGCTTCAGGCAATTATGCTCGTCGCTCACGCCATACTGGCCGCGCAGTTTCCCGGTGATCCAGTCGGCCGGGCTCAGCGCGTGGCGGGTGGTGCTGGGGGCCTGGGTTTGCAGCGTGATGAGCTTGGCTAGGCCGCTGCTGGCCCCATGCGCGGCGGTGGTGGGCGGCGCTACCTCGGCGATATAGGCCGCTGCGCATTGACTGCGGGCGTCGTTATACATGAGCGCCGGGACTAGCGGTTCGCCTCGATCATCGGTGAGCAGCAGGGTGCTGGAGGTGCCGTCCACGGCGATGGCGCGGATCTGCCGAGAGGGGATCCGGGTAAACAAGGTTCGCAGGGTCGTCTCCAGGGCCTCCCACCAAAGTCCGGGGTCTTGTTCGACCTCCACCCCGCGGCGCAAGGGCGTTGGTAAAGGGGTCGCCATTTGCGCCTGCACGCCGCCGCCGGCGTCTATGACTATCGTCCGGCAGCCGGTGGTACCGAGGTCTATGCCTAGGTAAAGTGGCAAGTGACAAGTAGCAAGTGGCAAGTATTC
Source organism: Gammaproteobacteria bacterium (assembly GCA_043740145.1). Lineage (GTDB taxonomy): Bacteria > Pseudomonadota > Gammaproteobacteria > SURF-13 > SURF-13 > JACPZD01. Next base: position 7,073 of record JAYUCX010000187.1, on the reverse strand, counting down.
ACGGGAGATTCACCGCTACGGATGGAGTCCAGCCAGATGCGCGGTGTTCGGCGATAATAGTCGTATAGATACCCCCTCTGACGTAGAACTCGGCCGTGACCCGCATAAATCTCGGCTGGCAGACCCTAACCAGGTCATCGAGGATGCGGTTGGTCACCTCCTCGTGGAAGGCCCCTTCGTTGCGGTAAGACCACATGTAGAGCTTTAGGGATTTAAGCTCAATGCAAAGCTTATCAGGCACATACTCGATGTGTATGGTCGCAAAGTCGGGCTGGCCCGTCTTGGGGCATAGACAGGTAAACTCCGGGACCTCCATGCGGATGGTATAATCGCGCTCGGGGGTTGGGTTGGAAAACGTCTCGAGTTGTTTAGTGGGTTGGGTAGGCATGTCGTTCGCTCTGTGTTAGCTTTGCACATCATAACTTAACCTCTTCCACATTTATAACCATGCGCCTTAGCAAGATCAAACTCGCCGGTTTCAAGTCCTTTGTGGACCCCACCACCATCCAGCTGCCCAGCAATCTGGTGGGTATCGTGGGGCCGAACGGCTGCGGCAAGTCCAACGTCATTGACGCCGTGCGCTGGGTGATGGGCGAGAGCTCCGCCAAGAGCCTGCGTGGCGACTCTATGGCGGATGTGATCTTCAACGGCTCGACGTCGCGCAAACCGGTCAGCCAGGCCTCCATCGAGCTCATCTTCGACAACAGCGATGGGGCGCTGGGCGGGCACTATGCCGAGTACAGCGAGATTTCCATCAAGCGTCAGGTAGGACGCGACGGTCATTCCGATTATTTCCTGAACGGCGTGCGCTGCCGGCGGCGCGATATCACCGACCTGTTTTTGGGTACAGGCCTCGGCCCGCACAGCTATGCAATCATCGAGCAGAACATGATCTCGCGCCTGATCGAGGCCAAGCCCGATGATCTCAGGATCATGCTGGAAGAGGCGGCGGGTATTTCAAAATACAAGGAGCGGCGTCGCGAGACGGAGACGCGCATGCGGCACACGCGCGAGAACATTGACAGGCTCAATGACGTGCGCGAGGAGCTGGGCAAGCAGCTCGAGCGCTTGCAACGCCAGGCCAACAGTGCGGAAAAATACAAGCTCCTGAAGGAACAGGAACGTCAGGTCAAGGCGCAACTGCTGGCCTTGCGCTGGCGGGCGTTGCGAGACGAAGTCGAGGCGCAGGGCCGCAAGGTCAGTGAACAGGAGACGGAACTTGAGGCGTACATCGCGCAACAGCGCGCGGCCGAGGCGGCGATCGAGAAGCAGCGCGAACAGCAGGCCGAGGCCGCCGAGGTGTTTAATGCGGTGCAGGGCAGATTCTACGGCGCGGGCGCCGAGATCGCCCGTTTGGAACAATCCTTGTTGCACGCCAGGGAAAGGCGTCGTCAGCTACAGCAAGATCTTGAACAGCTAGAGCAGGCCTGGCGCGACATCGAACAGCATCTCGAAGCGGACCGGCAACAACTCGCCGGACTGACCAGCGAACTCGAACAGGCCGAACCCGGTTGGCGCGAGGCGCAAACGGGTGCGGAGGCGGCTCGCCAGGCGCTAGCCGAGGAGGAACAGGCCGTGCACGCGGGCCAGGCGGAATGGGACCATTTCAATCAGCGCGCGGCGCAGAGCATGCAGACCGCCCAGGTGGAACACACACGCGTGCAGCATCTCGAACAGCAACTGCAGCAGTTTCAACAGCGGCGCTCGCGCCTCGAAGAGGAACAGCGCACGCTCGCCGACGCAAACCTGCAACAGCAGAACACGCAACTGCTGGAACAGCGCGACGGCTGTGAGCGAGAGGTCGCGCAACGGCAGCAGAGTTTGCAAGAGACTCTTAACAGGATCACGGTGCTGCGCGAACAGAGCCCCCAGCACGGCACTGAGCTTGACTCTGTGCGCAGCCGCCTGGAAGAAGGCCGCGGCCGCCTGGCCTCGCTGGAGGCCTTGCAGCAGGCGGCGCTCGGCAAGGCTTCGCCACTGGTCAACGATTGGTTAAAGCATCATGGGATGGACGATGCACCGCGTCTCGCTCAAGGCCTGACGGTGGAGGAGGGCTGGGAGCATGCGGTGGAGTGCGTGCTGGGCGCGCATTTGGAGGCGGTCTGCGTTGCAAATCTGGCGGACGTGATAAAGCTGCTCGATGCCCCTCCGGAAGGGGCCTTGAGCCTGTTTGATACTTCGTCAACCGCAGCCGTGGCCGCAAACAAACACCGTGTGCCGCTGTTGCAGGTCAAGGTGAGCGCCCCATGGCCTCTCGGCGGTGTGCTCGCGGACGTCTATGCGGTGGATTCCCCGACGCAGGCCTTGGCCCTTTATTCCCAATTGGAAGAGCATGAGTCCGTCATCACCTGTGGCGGTGTGTGGCTGGGCAAGGGATGGCTGCGGGTTGCGAATCAGAAAGACATCCATGCCGGCATCCTGCACCGCGAGCAGGAGATCAAGGCGCTGCAAGAGACGCTGGCGCAGGATCAGGCGGTGTTTGAACACCTGCAAGCGGAGTTGGCTACGCAGCGCGCACAGTTGCAGGAGCTGGAACAGCAGCGCGAAATCTCCCATGCCGCGCTCAGTCAGGCTCAGTATCAGCTTGCGCAGGTACACGGGCAACTCAGCGGTCACCAGATACGCCTGGAACAGACGACGGCGCGCGCCGCTCAAGTCCAGGCCGAGTTGCAGGAGATAGAAAAACAGATTGCGGCGTTGATCGGTGAATTGGACGCCGCCCGTGCCCGCCTGCAGGAGACCACCGCCCACAGCGAGAACCTGACTCAGGAAAGGACGGTTTTACAACAGCGGCGCGAGGCGCAGCGCATCAAGCTCGATGAACTGCGTCTTAAGGCCCGCGCCGACGGCGATCGCGTCCACCAGCTTGCGTTGCGTATCGAGGCGCTGCGCAGCACGCTCGGTTCCACCGGGCAGAATCTGCAGCGTATGCAGGATCAACTCGGCCAAATGGCCGCGCGGCGTGAGGAGTTGCGCAGCCAGCTTGCCGACGGCGTAACCCCGCTGCAGGCAGCACAGGCGGAACTCGAACAGCAGCTTGCTAAGCGTTCAGAGATCGAGGCCGAACTCAATCATGCGCGCCGCGTGGTCGAGGAGTTTGACCACGTCCTGCGTCAATTGAATGAACAGCGCCATCAGAAAGAACAAAAGGTGCAAGACCTGCGTGCCGCCCTGGAGCAGACCCGCCTGGTCTACCATGAGGGCAGGGTGCGCTCCCAGTCGCTGGAAGAGCAAATCGTGGAGTCGGGGTTTGTATTGCAGCCGGTGTTGGAGGCCATGCCCGCGGAGGCGAACGAACAGGACTGGCATGCGCAGGCGGAGCAGATTGCGCAAAAGATTCAGCGCCTCGGCCCGATCAACCTCGCCGCGATAGACGAATATGCCGAGCTGTCGCAGCGCAAGAACTATCTCGACGCGCAACATGCCGATCTCACCGAGGCCCTCACCACCCTCGAGAACGCCATCCGCAAGATAGACCGCGAGACGCGCACCCGCTTTCAGGAGACCTTCGACAAGGTCAACATCGGCCTGCAGGCCACCTTCCCGCGTCTGTTCGGCGGCGGTCATGCTTATCTGGAGCTGACCGGAGAAGACCTGCTCGATACCGGCGTGACCGTGATGGCGCGCCCGCCCGGCAAGCGCAACAGCACCATCCATTTATTGTCCGGCGGCGAGAAGGCACTCACCGCGGTCGCGCTGGTATTTTCGATCTTTGAACTCAATCCCGCGCCCTTCTGCATGCTGGACGAGGTGGACGCCTCGCTGGACGAGGCCAACGTCGGGCGCTTTTGCCAGTTGCTCCATGAGATGTCCGAGCGCATTCAGTTTATTTACATCACCCACAACAAGGCCAGCATGGAGATCGCCCGGCACCTGACCGGCGTCACCATGCACGAGCCCGGCGTGTCCCGCCTGGTGACCGTGGATGTGGATGAGGCGGTGCAATTGGCGGCGGTCTAGGCCCGGCGTGATCTCGAAGGCTACCAGAGAGCGTGTCACTCAACTCCGCGAGGAGATCAATCGTCACAATTACCTCTACTATGTGCTCGACCAGCCGGAGATCCCGGACTCCGAATACGACCGGCTGGTACGCGAATTAGAAACGCTCGAAGAGCGCTATCCGGAACTCATCACCCCCGATTCACCGACTCAGCGCGTCGGCGCCGAGCCGCTCAAAAAATTCGGCGAGGTCAAGCACGATGTCCCGATGCTGTCGCTCGCCAACGCCTTCAGTGAACAAGAAGTGCTGGACTTCGACCGGCGCGTGCGCGAGCGTCTTCACATTGAGGCAGTGGAATACAGCGCGGAGCCCAAGCTCGATGGTCTGGCGGTAAGTCTGCTTTATGAGAACGGCCTGTTCATCCAAGGCGCAACCCGCGGCGACGGTGTCACTGGCGAAGATGTCACGCAAAATATCCGCACCATCAGTGCCGTGCCGCTCAAGCTTTATGGCAAGGGCTATCCGAAGCTGCTGGAGGTGCGCGGCGAGGTGTATCTCTCCAAAGCAGCCTTTGCCGAGATCAACGCCAAGGCCCTCGCGCAGGGTGAAAAGACCTTCGTCAATCCACGCAACGCCGCCGCCGGGAGCCTGCGCCAGCTCGACCCCAAGATTACCGCGAGCCGTCCGCTGGCGTTTTTCTGTTACGGTGTGGGTAAAGTGGAAGGCGGCGCAGTGCCCAAACAACATAGCGAGATTCTCGCGCGCCTGCGCGAGTGGGGTTTGCCGGTGCCGCATGAACAGCGCGTGGTGCAGGGCGTGCAAGGCTGTCTTGATTACTACCGCGATCTCGCCGCGCGCCGCCACCGGCTGCCATTCGAAATAGACGGCGTGGTCTACAAGGTCAACAGCCTTGCACAGCAAGAGAGGCTCGGCTTCGTCTCACGTGCCCCCCGCTGGGCGGTCGCCCACAAATTCCCGGCTCAGGAAGAACTCACAGAGGTGTTGGGGATAGACGCTCAAGTCGGACGCACCGGCGCACTTACGCCGGTGGCGCGTCTGAAACCCGTGTTCGTCGGCGGCGTCACGGTGACCAACGCCACACTGCACAATCAGGACGAAATAGATCGCAAGGATATCAGGGTGGGCGACACCGTCATCGTACGCCGTGCCGGTGATGTGATTCCCGAGGTGGTGAGCGTGATCAAAGAGCGTCGTCCGCCGGGTACACGGTCCTATCATTTGCCGAAACACTGCCCGGTGTGCGGCGCGGACGTGGTTCGCGCCGAGGGCGAAGCCATCGCCCGTTGCAGCGGAGGACTGTTTTGTCCCGCGCAGCGCAAGGAGGCGATCCTGCACTTCGCCTCACGCCGCGCCATGGACATCGAGGGCCTGGGTGACAAACTGGTGGATCAACTGGTCGAGCGCAAGCTGATTGAAAATCCCGCCGACCTTTATACGCTCACACCACAGCAACTGGCGGGACTCGAGCGCATGGGTGAAAAATCCGCCGCGAATGTATACACCGCACTGCAAAGCAGCAAGCATACGACGTTACCGCGCTTTCTCTACGCACTCGGCATCCGCGAGGTGGGCGAGGCAACCGCCCTCGCGCTCGCCAGTCATTTCGGCGATTTCGACGCGATCATGCACGCCGACGCAGAGACATTACAAGACGTGCCCGATGTCGGGCCGGTGGTGGCCGCGCACGTCGAGGCCTTTTTCCGTCAGCGCCACAACCGTGAGATCATCGTCAAACTGCGCGCGGCCGGGTTACGTTGGCCGACTATCAACCCGGACCATCGCGCCCGTAAACTCTTGCAGGGCAAGACCTTCGTACTCACCGGCACACTGGAGACCATGACGCGCGAAGAGGCCAAGGAAAAACTCCAGGCGCTGGGCGGCAAGGTCAGCGGCAGCGTCTCAGCCAAGACCGACTACATAGTCGCCGGCACCGATCCAGGCTCCAAGCTCGATAAGGCCCAGCAGCTCGGCATCGAAATTCTCGATGAGCAAGAGTTCATCAAGCTATTGATCCCGTAGATTGGGCTGAGGCACGAAGCCCAACGGTACAAGGCGCCCAAGCTCGCTAAGTTGGGCTCATTTCATTCAGCCCGACCTACAGGAATTGCTGAGGGTGTTATAGGTATGCTATTTCGAAAAAATTAGACCTAGCAAGAGGATTTATACTATGACGACTCTGACACTCGAGTATTGGCAGGATGAAGTGAAATCAGAGAAAGTATTGTCAAACTTAGCCTCAAGCAATTGGATGTTGGAATTAAATAGCCCTACGCGGACTGCCGAACCTATGTGTGGACGTAGTCAAACGCCGGATAAAAAAAGCCCCTCGTGAGAGGGGCTTTGAGGCTGATGCTGGGTGGTGCTGGATACTCTACGCTTCATCCCAGCCTACCGAGCTATGCGTTGGGTTGGGTTAGGTTATGCCTTGGGATAGAATTTCGAGGCTATGGTACCGCCCACAGCCCATGTTGCGCCACCGGCACCACAGGTCATGGTATATACCACGGTTTGGCCGGCAGTAACCTGAGTACCTATAGCTTTATAGACGATAGTCACCGTCCCGGTGGTTGCAGAAGTACCAACAGCGGTAACGCTAGTGACATACGTGGTTGTATAGGTGGCAGCAGCTTCGAGACCTAATGTCGCATTAGTAGTGGTGGCAGCCAGAGTTGCATCACTACATGCGATACCCATTGCTACTAAAGCCGGGGCGGAAATGGAGGGACCCTCCTGCACCTTGGCTCTGACTGTATAATCCTGATACGCCGGAATCGCAATCGCCGCCAAAATGCCGATGATGGCGACCACAATCATCAACTCGATAAGGGTAAAGCCCTGTTGGATCTTATTCATTATCTTTATGCTCCTGACTTTTTGATTTGGGTGAAAAAAGCGCTTTATTTCCAACCGCGGGGAATGGATTTCTCCACGGACGGCAATTAACGAGCAAACTCCATGCCACGCTCCCGTCCCCGCAGGACTGGCGCATCATGGCACAGCTTTCACCCTGCCGGCGTCCGGTAAAGGGGCCAACGCAGGCTCAACGACGGGCGGATGGTGACAAAAATTGTCCAAATTTAACCTTAGTTGGGTTCTGCAATCCGGTCCCTGG
>JAYUCX010000186.1:0-5859 GCA_043740145.1 Gammaproteobacteria bacterium | reverse complement strand
GCGTAGTGGCGCTTGGCGCTTTGGTATTCGACGTGGGCGGTGGCGATGGTGATGCCGCGCGCGCGCTCTTCGGGGGCGTTGTCTATCTGGTCGTAGGCCTTGTATTCGCCACCGTGCAGCCCGGCCATGACTTTGGTCAGCGCCGCCGTCAGGGTGGTCTTGCCATGATCAACGTGGCCGATCGTGCCTACATTTAAATGCGGCTTGGTCCGCTCAAATTTTGCCTTGGACATCAGAATATCTCCCTACAATACCTAATTAACAAAACTGTTTAACTCGCGGCTCAGCCAATGGAGCCCATAATCGGAATCGAACCGATGACCTCTTCCTTACCAAGGAAGTGCTCTACCGACTGAGCTATATGGGCTTTGATCCCGTCACTGGGTAGCCGGCCACCGTCAACTGAAAACTGGTAACTAAAAAAACTGGAGCGGGTGATGGGAATCGAACCCACGCTATCAGCTTGGAAGGCTGAAGTTCTACCATTGAACTACACCCGCCCTGCAAAACAGATGCACTGACAGCACCTGAAAACCCCTCATTGCTTCGCCTCCGCCAAGTTGTCCTCATGGGCGTCTTGGTGGAGGGGGGAGGATTCGAACCTCCGAAGGCTGAGCCGTCAGATTTACAGTCTGATCCCTTTGACCGCTCGGGAACCCCTCCGCAAACTTAAGCCGCTTATTTTGCTGGAAATATGGCGTAGCGTCAACTATTCTGGCGGTGAGGCGTCAGGACTATGAGAGGAATCGAGTAAGCAAACCCTCCCGCCGGCTGTTAAAATGGGCTTTTTATGACCCAGACCACATACTCGCGGCAAAGAGGACTCTAAGGCGCGATTATAACCCAAGCCCTACGCCGCCGCCATTCAAACGAGGGCGGGTTTGGGGTGTCATCAGGCGTACTGGGTAAAAATGCTATGATTTCACCATGGTCAACCTACCTCGTCTCACCGGCGAACTAAAAACACAATGAAAATAACTATTTATGGATCAGGCTACGTCGGCCTGGTAAGCGGCGCGTGCCTCGCGCAGATGGGCAATGAGGTCGTGTGCATGGACACCGACGCCCGCAAGGTCGAGATGCTGACTCAAGGGAAGATCCCCATTTATGAACCCGGGCTGGAGGATCTGGTGCAGTCCAACCTCAAGGACGGCCGCCTGTCCTTCACCACCAATGTGCAGGCTGCCGCCGCGCACGGCCTGTTTCAGTTCATCGCCGTGGGCACCCCTCCCGGAGAAGACGGCAGCGCCGATTTAAGCCACGTCCTCGCGGTGGCGCGCGCCATCGGCGAGCACCTGAACGACTACCGCATCGTCGTGAATAAATCCACCGTCCCGGTAGGCACAGCCGATAAGGTCCAGGCGGTCATCCGCGAGACCCTCAAGCGGCGCGGCGCGCAAGTGGAGTTTGATGTCGCCTCCAATCCTGAATTTCTCAAGGAAGGCGCCGCGGTGGATGATTTTATGCGCCCGGACCGGATCATCCTCGGCGCGGATAATCCGCGCACCGTTGAATTGCTGCGCGCCCTGTATGCGCCCTTTAACCGCAATCACGATCGCATGGTGGTGATGGACGTTCGCTCGGCCGAACTGACCAAGTACGCAGCCAACGCCATGCTCGCCACCAAGATCAGCTTCATGAATGAGCTTGCCAACGTCGCCGAGCGGGTCGGCGCGGACATCGAGCAGGTGCGGCTGGGCATCGGTTCCGATCCGCGCATCGGCTATCATTTTATTTATCCCGGCTGCGGTTACGGCGGCTCGTGCTTCCCGAAAGACGTGCAGGCCCTGGTGCATACCGCCGCTCAGGCAGGCTACCCGGCGCAATTGCTGTCCTCCGTCGAGGCCGTCAATGCCCGTCAAAAGCAGGTGTTATTCGAAAAGGTCTCCAAACATTTCAGCGGCGCGCTGCGCGGCAAGACCTTCGCGCTGTGGGGGCTGGCCTTCAAGCCCAACACCGACGACATGCGCGAAGCGCCCAGCCGCACGTTGATGGAGGCGCTGTGGGCGGCGGGCGCCAAGGTGCGGGCCTATGACCCAGCGGCCATGGAGCAGACGCGCGCGATCTATGGCGAGCGCCCCGATCTGCAACTTTGTCCCGATAAAGAACACGCCCTGCAAGGCGCCGACGCCTTGATTCTGGTGACCGAGTGGAACGTGTTTCGCAGCCCGGATCTCGAGCAGATCAAACACCTGCTCAACGCGCCGGTGATCTTCGACGGCCGCAACCTCTATGACCCGCAGTTAGTGGCCGGGGCGGGCTTCATCTATTACGCGATGGGCAGGGGAATGCCCTCGCCCGGCATGAACCGCAAACCGGAATCCGACAGGCAGGCGCGCGCGGGATAAGAGTGAAGATACTCGTCACCGGCAGTGCCGGTTTTATCGGCGCGGCACTCACGCTGCGCCTGCTCGAGCGCGGCGACGAAGTCATCGGCGTTGACAACATCAATGACTATTACGACGTCAACCTCAAGCTCGCGCGATTGGCTCGCTTCGCAGACCATCCCCGTTTCACCGAGGCGCGCGTCAGCCTGCAAGACCGCGCCGGCTTGGCACACGTGTTCACGCAATACAAACCGCAGCGCGTCGTCGCCCTCGCCGCGCAGGCGGGTGTGCGCTACTCGCTGCAAAACCCGCACGCGTATATAGAGTCCAACATCGTCGGCTTTCTCAACGTCATGGAAGGCTGCCGTCATCACAATGTGGAACATCTCGTCTACGCCTCCAGCAGTTCGGTCTACGGCGCCAACACCAAGATGCCGTTCTCGGTGCACGATAACGTGGATCATCCGGTGAGCCTGTATGCCGCCAGCAAAAAGGCCAACGAGTTGATGGCGCACACCTACAGCCATTTATATCGGCTGCCGGTGACTGGCCTGCGCTTTTTCACCGTGTACGGCCCGTGGGGAAGGCCCGACATGGCGCTCTTTATCTTCACCAAAAAAATTCTCGCGGGCGAACCGATAGACGTTTTTAATTACGGTAAACACAAGCGCGATTTCACCTATATAGACGACATTATTGAAGGCGTGGTGCGCGTGCTGGATAAAATCCCGGAGCCCAACTCTAATTGGAACGGCGAGGCACCCGATCCCGCCAGCAGCCTTGCACCTTACCGCTTATATAACCTCGGCCACAACCAGCCGGTGGAACTGATGTACTTCATTGCAACACTGGAAAAGAATCTCGGTAAAAAAGCCAAACTCAATATGCTGCCTTTACAAGCGGGTGACGTCCCGGCGACTTATGCGGACATAGATGATTTGATACGCGACGTAGGATATAAACCAACAACCTCCATAGAAGAAGGTATCGCGCGTTTTGTGGAGTGGTATAAGAACTATTACAAAATTTGAAATATCTGCTGTAGCGTGCGCCATGCGCGCGATTAAACCTACAAGTCAACAAACCTCACCTCCGGCCTGCCGCTCGCACCCGCCAAGCGCTTGGCCAGCGGCGGCAAAACCTCTCTTAAGCCGTCCATCAGTTTCCAGGGTGAATTCACGATCACCAGCCCGCTGCCGTTTAAGCGGTTCTCCACGTCGTCCGGCAGCACCATGAATTCCACAGCCTGCGCTTCTATGCCTAAATCCCGTACCCCATCATGAAAACGCGCCACGATCTTGCGAGATTTGAACGGATACCACGCCATATAAATACCGTTACGCCAATGTTTCGCCCCATACCTGAGCGCAGCGAGCGCGTTATCAAAATCATCCGCCGCTTCATAAGGCGGATCAATCAGCACCAACCCCCGATTTTCCTTCGGCGGCACAAAGCCCTTTAACGACTTCCATGCGTCAACACAATTTACAGCGGCACCCTGTATCTCCACCATATTATTTTTAAGATACCGGCACTCTTGCTCATTAAGCTCCATCAACACCGCCCTGTCCTGCCTGCGCAACATCTCCGCAATAACAAACGGCGAACCCGGATAATGCTTGAGCCCGCCTCGCTGGTTTAATTTTTCGACGACGGCAAAATAATCAACGAAGGCCGGCCACTTCCCCCGCTCCGGCCAAATCACTCCAATGCCCTGCTCAAACTCTCCCGGCGTCTTTAACGCATAGAGACCACCCCCCGCATGCGTATCCACCACGCAAAATGGGGTCTCCTTTTGTTGTAAGGCGCGCAACACCCGCACCAGCACGACATGCTTGAATACATCGGCGATATTTCCGGCATGGTAACTGTGGAGGTAGTTCAATAATTCGATCTCATCAGGGAAATAGTCATGCGGGTTTGACAGAGCCTCGTGAAGCTCCGCACCACTCTCGCGAGTGCACGACGCAAACCTACCGCAGGGAACATTCGATGAAAATCGGTTTGAAGGGTAGGAGCACGGCGTACTTCGGTGCAAAGTCTATGAGACGAAGGTGTGTACCGCAAACCGGGCAGCACGCCGGTTGAAGCGCTGAGTATACAGTCCGTTCAGGTGATGTGATAAAGAGCACCCGAAAACTCCAGTCTGAGCGGTCTGGCCATAGGCGAAGTGTAACAGAGCTTGTTGGAATGTTAGAACTGACCCTGGATTCGTAACTACTGCGCAGGAGACCTCTTTTCGTACCTTAAGCGGTATTCGTGCGGCCGATTAATTTTTTAATAAACAACTGAACTACTTTACCAAAAAAGTCTCGAATGACTGCAACCATTAGTTGTAGCCCGTTTCTGTCAGACTCTACGAAGTACACGGGACTTTGGCGGAATTGCGTTGCCAGGCCCACCACGGAGTAAGTAAAAAGGAGAACACCATGCGCTTCAAATTTCTATTAGCAACCTTGATGACCTTAGCTATCTTCAGCGGCGTCAGTCGTGCAGAGGATTTAACCGATACAGTTTTGCGGGGATTTTATCAGGCCCTGGGGCAATATTACGGAGTACCCGAACGAGAGGTCATCGTGATTCACGACAGACGTATTCCTGATGACGAAATACCGGTCGTCCTTTTTCTTGCAAAAAAGGCGAACGTTCAACCTTCTGCTATTTATGATCTCAGATTACGCGGCGATTCCTGGAACGATATTACGCGGCACTTTGGCTTATCGCCCGAAATCTATTATGTGCCCGCCCGAACAGTCTCAGGCCCGCCCTACGGCAATGCCTACGGCTACTATAAAAACAAACCCAAAAATCAATGGAAGACCATTCGCCTGGATGATAGCGATGTCGTCAATCTGGTTAATCTGCGCTTCATCTCCGACCATTATGGATACTCACCGGATCGCGTAATAAGGATGCGCTCCAAGGGGGAAAATTTCCTGGCCATCAATGAAAAGATCAAACACAAAAAAGAGATGAAAGAAGTCCGCAACAGATCTAAACAGGCCGACAAGGAAAAACACAAAGGCGGAAAAGAGGACTAATAATCGCATTAGCGGTATTTATTAATAGTTTCCCCATGCGTTATTTCAGTAGCGCTCGCTTTAAAGCGAAAGCGAGCGCTACGTAGTTTCGCAGCTCAGCGGCCCTGATCTCCACCTCAGCTTCCCTTCTCCCTAGGCCTTCCAGATCCGCATCGAGCGTGAACGGTTCATCCCCACGCGCGTGGGGAACACACATGTGTGCGCACGCCGGTTTTATCCACCACGACAAACGCACCATCCAGAACATCGAGATGGCCTTTCTCGATGAACAAGACGGAGAGTCTTTCCTTGATGGCGATGGGCTTGAGCGGTGGCAGGAGATCGGCCATGGGGAAATTTTAAAAGAAATCTTCTTCGCGCTGATGACGTATGGCCAGCACAGTCACGGTCTGGCTGTCCTCAATTTCAAACAACGCGACATAGCCATTTGCACCAAAGCTGATAATCAACTCACGCAACAGGGGATGTTCCGGCGATGCCTTGCGGCAACT
>JAYUCX010000185.1:0-5873 GCA_043740145.1 Gammaproteobacteria bacterium | reverse complement strand
AACCTGTTCAAAAACAACCCGCGCGTCATCGCGCTGCCGCACCTCGGGGCCTCCACCGCCGAGGCGGAGGATAACTGCGCCGTCATGGTGGCGGAGCAGGTGAGCGACTTTCTCGAGAACGGAAATATCAAAAATTCGGTGAATTATCCAGAGGTTATCATGCCGCGCAACGAGGGTTACCGCATCGCCATCGCCAACGCCAACGTCCCCAACATGGTGGGGCAGATCTCCACGGATATGGCCAAGGCTGGACTCAATATTGTGGATCTACTCAATAAGTCGTGCGGCGACTACGCGTTTACGCTCGCAGATGCGGCAAGCTCTATCCCTGAGTCCGTGATTAAAGAAATTCGGGCTATTAAAGGTGTGTTGTCGGTAAGGACGTTGTAAAGATAGTGGCAAGTAGCAAGTGGCAAGTGGCAAGAAAAACCGCAATCCGGTTTTGTTACATGTAACTTGCTACTTGCCACTTGTTACTGAATTTATGAATGACAAACTACACTCCCTGCGTCTGGGCATAGGTACACTGGATGAAAAAATCCAGACGCTGATCAGCGCGCGCGCGGCGCTGGTCAAGGAGGTGGGCCAGGTCAAGCAGGAATTGGGGGAGAGCGCCGACTGTTACCGGCCCGAGCGTGAGGCGGAGATTTTGCGCAAGGTTGCGGCTCGTAATCAAGGGCCGCTGAGCGACGAGGATCTTACCTATCTGTTCCGTGAGCTGATGTCGGTGTGCCGCGCCCTGGAGCAGCCGATGTGTGTCGCCTATCTGGGTCCTGAAGGCACTTTCACCCAGACCGCCGCCTTAAAACACTTCGGCCACTCGGTGCAGTTAATGCCGCAGTCGAGCATCGAGCAGGTCTTTCATGATGTCGAGGCGGGGGCCATGGCCTATGGCGTGGTGCCTGTCGAGAATTCTTCCGAGGGTGTGGTCAATCATACCCTGAACATGTTCATGACCTCCCCCTTGAGGATTTCCGGCGAGATCGAATTACGCATCCATCACCATCTGTTGGGACGCATGGAGGATCTCAAGTCCGTCACTTGCGTCTATGCCCATCAGCAGGCCTTGGCCCAGTGCCGTCGTTGGCTGGATGCGCACCTGCCCGGCGTCGAGCGCATGGCGGTGCGCAGCAATGCCGAGGGGGCGCGGCGCGCCGCGCAGGAAACCGGTGTGGCCGCGATCGCCGGAAATAACGCCGCCGAGATCTATCAGCTGAAAGTGTTGGCGGCGGATATCGAGGATGAAGCGAATAACACCACGCGCTTTCTGGTCATCGGCCGTCAGTCAGTGCCGCCCAGCGGCAACGACAAGACCTCACTTATGATTTCAACGGGTAATCGGCCAGGCGCCTTGTATCATTTACTGCAGCCGTTCGCCCGCCACAACATCAGCCTGACACGCATCGAGTCGCGTCCCTCGCGGCAAGCCGCGTGGGACTATGTGTTCTTTGTAGACCTCGATGGGCACAGCCAGGATCCGGACGTTGCAGAGACCCTCAAAGAGCTGGGGGCGGAGGCGTCGTTTGTAAAGGTATTGGGCTCTTATCCGCGTGCCATTCCTTAACTTTACTCAGCGTTGATGAGTATGTCATTTATTGATCTCGCCGTGCCGGGTATCCGGTGTGTGCAACCGTATGTGCCGGGCAAGCCCCTCGCCGAATTGGAGCGCGAATATGGCGTGATGAACGCGATCAAGCTTGCCTCCAACGAAAATCCGCTCGGACCGAGTCCACTGGCATTAGTGGCTGCGCGCGAAGGCCTGCATGACTTGGCCCGTTATCCTGATGGCGGCTGTTTCGCATTGAAGGCAACATTGGCCGCACGGCTCGGCGTGCACGAGAATCAAATCACCTTAGGCAATGGCTCCAATGACATTCTGGAGTTTGCCGCACGTGCTTTTGTCACACCCGAACACGAGGTTATTTTTTCAGAACATGCCTTCGCGGTCTACCCGATTGTCACCCAGATAGTAGGCGCGCGTGCGCGGATTGCGCCGGCGTGTGACTGGGGTCATGACCTGGAGGCCATGCGCAGTTTAGTCAATGAACGCACGCGGCTGATTTTTATCGCCAATCCCAATAACCCTACGGGTACCCGGCTTGCGGCCAAACCGCTGGAGGATTTTATCAGTAGCCTGCCTCCCCATGTCATGGTGGTGGTGGATGAGGCCTATTTTGAATATGCCCATGATGCCTATCCTGATTATCCCAATGCAATGCAATGGCTGAACAACTATTCCAACCTCATTGTCGCACGCACCTTTTCCAAGATTTATGGCTTGGCGGGCTTGCGCATCGGTTATGGCGTCTCGCATCCGGAAGTGGCCAATCTACTCGATCGCGTGCGCCAGCCGTTTAATGTCAACAGCCTTGCGCAACTCGCGGCTGAGGCCGCGCTGGATGACTTGGAGCATCTCGCCCGCAGTCTGGAGGTCAACCGGCAAGGGATGAAACAATTGACTGAGGCGTTTGCGGCGATGAAGCTTCCCTTCATTCCTTCCGCCGGTAATTTCGTCGCTGTGGATGTAGGCCGACCCGCTGCACCCATTTACGAAGCGCTGTTGCGCGAAGGCGTGATCGTGCGCCCGCTGGCCAATTACGGTATGCCCAATCACTTACGCATCACGATTGGGTTGTCCAACGAAAATGAGCGCTGCATCGCGGTGCTGAAGAAAGTATTAAAAACTTAGTTATCATATACTTTTTGATCGATATGATTAATAAATTGGTAATCATTGGCGTAGGGCTCATCGGCGGTTCGCTCGCTCGCGCGCTCAAGAAGGCCGAGGCCTGCAAGGAGATCGTCGGTAGTAATCGTAATATCGCGCAATTAAAAAAGGCCGTTGAACTCGGTGTGATAGACCGCTACGACACCGATATCGCAAAGGCGGCCGCCGGTGCGGATATGATCGTGCTAGCTGTGCCCGTGGGGAGTACCGAGGAGATACTGCGCCAACTCACTGGTCATCTAGATGCCAAGACTATTATTACCGATGTAGGTAGCACCAAACAGAGTGTGATTGAAGCGGTGCGTGCGGTGTTTGGCAAAGTGCCGGGCAACTTCGTGCCGGGCCATCCAATCGCCGGCACCGAGCAGAGTGGGGTAGAAGCGTCATCCACGCAGATGTTCCAGAAACGCTGCGTGGTGCTGACACCATTGCCGGAGACCGATTCGCGGGCGCTTAACAAGGTGCGCATGATGTGGGAGCAAGCGGGAGCAGAAGTAGTGGAGATGGATGCGCGCACGCATGACGAGATACTGGCGGCGACCAGCCATTTGCCGCACGTGTTGGCGTACACGCTGGTGGACACGCTGGCGCGCATGGAGCAGCACGCTGACATCTTCCGTTTTGCCGCCGGGGGTTTCCGTGACTTCACACGCATCACCGCCAGTGATCCGGTGATGTGGCGCGATATTTGTTTGGCCAATCGCGAAGCGATATTGAAGATGATTGAAAAATTTGGCGCTGACCTTAATCACTTTGGAGCAGCCTTACGCGACAAAGACAGTGCTGCGCTGCTCACCCTGCTTAGCCGCGCGAAGGCGGCGCGTGATGGGCTGAATAATAGTTAAGCTCAAATGATTAACTATAAAGTAAACCCCGGCGGCCGACTGCAAGGCTGTCTGCGCTTGCCGGGAGATAAATCCATCTCACACCGCGCCATCATGCTGGGTTCGATTGCCGAAGGCGTCACAGAGGTGCGCGGTTTTTTGGAGGGAGAAGACAGTCTGGCAACGTTGGCCGCGTTTCGTGCGATGGGGGTGAAGATTGAGGGGCCGAAGCAGGGTCGTGTCACGATTCATGGCGTTGGGCTGTATGGACTTAAGGCGCCTTCCGGGCCGCTGGATCTGGGGAACTCGGGGACCTCGATGCGCTTGCTCTCCGGCCTTTTGGCGGGGCAAAAATTTGATAGCGTGCTGGTTGGCGATGAATCGCTGTCGCGCCGGCCGATGAAGCGGGTGTCAGAGCCGCTGGCGTGCATGGGTGCGCGCATTGATGCTACAGAGCAGGGTACCGCGCCGCTTAAGATTCACGGCGGCCAAAAGCTCACCGGGATTGAATATGTCATGCCGGTGGCGAGCGCACAGGTCAAATCGTCCTTGCTGCTCGCGGGGCTGTATGCCAACGGCCGCACCTGCGTGACGGAGCCCGCGCCGACCCGCGATCACACCGAGCGCATGCTGACGGGTTTTTGTTATGCCGTTAGCCGGCAGGGCAATAAAATCTGCCTTAATGGAGAGGGGCAACTGAAGGCTACGGCAATAGACGTGCCTGCCGACATCTCCTCGGCGGCCTTTTTTATGGTAGGCGCGAGCATTGCGCCCGGTTCTGATCTTACGTTGGAGCATGTCGGCATCAATCCTACGCGTATCGGCGTCATCAATATCCTTAAGCTGATGGGCGCAGACATCGAATTGCTCAGCTCACGTGAAGCCGGTGGCGAGCCGGTCGCAGACATCCGCGTGCGTTACAGCCGGTTGCAGGGCATAGAGATTCCGCTGGATCAGGTGCCGCTTGCTATAGATGAGTTTCCTGCCTTATTTATCGCCGCCGCTTGCGCCGAGGGTAAAACGGTGTTGCGTGGGGCCGAGGAACTGCGCGTGAAGGAGAGTAACCGTATCCAGGTGATGGCCGACGGCTTGCGGGTCTTGGGTATCCAGGCGCGGCCTACCCCGGATGGGATTATCATTGAGGGCCGACAGTTGGGTGGCGGGGCGATAGAGAGCCACGGCGATCATCGTATCGCCATGTCGTTCGCCATCGCGGCGCTCTGTGCCAAAGACGTTATCACGATCAACGATTGCGCCAATGTGAACACCTCGTTCCCAAACTTTGTAGGTTTGGCGCGCTCGGCCGGTCTCAAAATCAGCAGTAACCCGTGATTCCGGTTATCACCATAGACGGACCCAGCGGGTCGGGAAAGGGCACGATCAGTCAGATCGTCGCCCAGCGTTTGGGCTGGAATCTGCTGGACAGCGGCGCGCTGTATCGGCTGTTGGCCTTGGCGGCGCGTCAGGCCGGCATTCCCCTGGATAACGAGGCGGCGCTCGCCACCTTGGCCAAAAAACTGGATGTGCAATTCGTTGCCGGAGCGGTCGCTCCCGGCATCCTGCCTCTGACGTACAGGGAAGAACTAATGTCGCGGGAGGCAGGACGCCGGGAGCGACCCGCGACATTAGTACGTCCCTGTACGTCAGAGGGGCAATCGCTCCCGCAGAATCAGGTCATGCTGGAAGGGGAGGACGTCGGCGAGATGTTGCGCAGCGAGCAGTGCGGGAACGACGCCTCCAAGGTTGCGGCCTTGCCCTCCGTGCGTGAGGCCCTGCTGGATCGTCAGCGGGCCTTTCGCGCCCCGCCTGGTCTCGTCGCCGACGGCCGGGATATGGGCAGCGTGGTTTTTCCGGATGCCGATCTCAAAATATTTTTGACCGCAAGCGCGGAAAGGCGCGCCCTCAGGCGCTATAAGCAGTTGAAAGACAAAGGGGTTGATGTTAGAATTCCGCGCTTAGTGGAAGAGATAGCTGAACGGGATGAGCGTGACAGCACGCGCTGTGTGGCACCCATGGCGCCAGCCCATGATGCGGTAGTGCTGGATAGTTCGGATCTCGCCATCGAGCAGGTCGCCGCTCGCGTGATGGACTTATGGTGTGAGCGTGTCCGGCGTTAGCCGTCACACTTAGAACTTATCCATAAATAATTTACCGCAGAGGACGCAGAGGGATACGATTAAAGACGGGTTGATTCTCCTCTGCGTCCTCTGCGGTAAATCGTTTTTTGTTAGATGCTTTTAGAGTATTGCAGCAGTAGATTCATCAGGCGGTCCGGTATTGGCGCGGCCAACACGGACTATTTTATCAACGCGCGTAGGCGC
>JAYUCX010000184.1:0-5883 GCA_043740145.1 Gammaproteobacteria bacterium | reverse complement strand
GCAAATAGAAACCAAAAATAACAAAAGGGAGTTAAAGGAAGTTTCGTGTTGGTTTTTGTCCTTGCCTAGTTGCCAAGTACCACGCAGTCAGAGCGATCTTTCGATCGGGGAGGCCGAAAGAAGCGATCGAAACCGCTCGGTTGTTCGCGACTGCATGGAAACTACAGGGGCTTTCAGAGAACATTCTGTTGCAAATGGAAATGTTCTCTGCCCCCGAACCGCAGAACCGCAATAACCGCCGCCAGAGCCCGTGGCATGTTAGCCCGCATTGAGCGCTACCGCGTGCGACGGGAACGCGCGCAGCAACCTGCCGTCCAACGTCATAAGTTTGGTTTCGAGCTTCATCGCCAGCGCAACGAACTCGCAGTCGTACGCGGAGCAATCGCTGTCGCGCACAAGCTCAAGTACGCTGAGCGAATCAACCTCGAACTCCGAACCAGAAAGAAGACCTTCAGCCTCCCGCTGGAGCTTGTACGCCTGCTCAAACGTAAGCGCTCCTCGCCTCATGTAACCCGCCAGAATGTTGCGGAACTCGCTCCGCCACAAAAGAGGTGTCGCCCATTCTGGGTCGCGCTCAAGCAGCGCTTCGGCAACCGCGGTGTGCTCGCCTGGCAGGTATAGATATGCCAGTACGTTGGAGTCCACCACAATCATGGGCGACCTTGCTTCTTCAGTGCGTCAATGTCGCGCGCCCGGAACTTTGTCTGGGTCAGCGCACCCCGTAGTTCGCGCGCGCGAGCGAGCCGTTCGCTGGGCGTTACCTTTGTCGGCAACAGCACCGTCTCCAAGCACACAATTGCCTCGCTGTTCAGGCTGCGTCGGTGCACTTCAGCAGACAGCTTCAACCGCTCATACACAACGTCCGGAATGTTCTTCAAAGTTAGAGTCGTGGGCATAGTCGTTCTCAACCATAAAGGAACCATTATGGTTACTCTTCGCCCTCCAGTCAAGGAGCCAGCAGTTGCTCCTGCCAAGATGCGGGCTCCCCTTCATTGAGCCGCCCACAACGGCGTTCCGCCGTTGTAGAATCAACCTGGAAAAAGCAGTTGATGGCGAATCTTCCATATTTTCATGGCGCTGGACTATCGCGCGGTCTAACGGCACACGAGTTGAGGCCACCCTGAGCGGGGGTGGGGGTCTTGAAATATAAGGCCCTATAGTCAGTGAAAACTGATTGTTCAAGACCGGCCCTGTGCTTTTGCATAGGCAGGCTGCGTATGATTTATGGCGAGCCGGACGAAGGCCGCGCCCCAAGGTCAAGCCCTTGGCAAAGGCGGCTTGATCGTGGCAGGTTAGCATTATTAGAAACCGTGGTCTGTCCCCTACCCGCAATTTGATATACTAAACCGCGCATCCGTGCTGCTCGGCCATCTCCTGTAACGTGTCGAGATACCGCCGATAGTCTTCCTCGGCGTAAAAACAGGAGCTGCGGTTGTTGCCGCGCTGGATGATATGCCAGGGAATGCCGGGGATAGCGAGGCGGGCGCGGCGAGGCATGACGACTCTCCCTATCTAGGATAGCTCCCCGGGATGTGACCCTATGCTATTATAAACTGTGGTCTGTCGCCTGATAACTCTGCCGTTTTTTTGTAGGGCCGAATTCATTCGCATGGCAGGCCGAATGAATTCGGCCCTACAATTATTAACAGGAGTCGGTTTTGCAAATACAAGAAAGTTGGCGGGTGGCGGGCCCTCAGGCCGCCTTGTTTGATCCATTGTTGGAGTGTCTGGTGCTGCTCACCAAGACGCTGCACCAGCCGTTTTCCGCCGAGTCGCTGTCGGCCGGTCTGCCGCTGGTCAATCATCAACTCACGCCTGAACTGTTTATCCGCGCCGCCGCCCGCGCGGGGCTCACCGCTAAGGTCGTCAAGCGGCCGCTCGGCAAGATCTCCAGCCTGGTGCTGCCCGCCGTGCTCTTGCTTAATGATCGGCAGGCCTGCGTGCTGACCGAGTTCAAAGACGCTAATGACGTACAGGGAAGTGCTAATGTCGCGGGAGGCAGGACGCCGGGAGCGACCACCGCCAGGATTATCCAGCCCGAAGCCGGCGCGGGCGCAAAGGAGATCGCGCTCGATGATCTGAATAAAGTTTATTCCGGTTACGCGATCTTCGCGCAGCCGGTGTTCCGGTTCGACGCGCGCACCGAACAGTCCGCCACCCCCAGCCCGCACCACTGGTTTTGGGGGACCTTGCTGAAATCCTGGAGCATTTACGGCGAGGTGCTGGTCGCCTCGTTGTTGATCAATATCTTCGCGCTGGCCTCGCCGCTGTTCATCATGAACGTGTACGACCGCGTGGTGCCGAACCGCGCCGTCGAGACCTTGTGGGTGCTCGCCATCGGCGTCACCATCGCCTTTACCTTCGATATCATCATGCGCACCCTGCGCGGCTATTTCATAGACATCGCCGGCAAGCGCTCCGATGTGATTTTGTCCGCCAGCATTTTCGAGCAGGTACTGGGGATACAGATGGCGGCGCGGCCCGCCTCGGTGGGGGCCTTCGCCAACAACCTGCATGAGTTTGAATCGTTCCGCGATTTTTTCACCTCGGCGACCCTCACCACGCTGATTGATCTGCCGTTCGCCTTGTTGTTCATCGCGGTGATCGCCCTGCTCGGCGGCCCACTGGCGTGGATTCCCATCGCCGCGATCCCGCTGGTCCTGGTGGTAGGGTTTCTGCTTCAGACCCCGCTCAACAACACCATTAAAGAAACTTACCAGCACCTCGGCCAGAAGCACGCCACGCTGATCGAGACCTTGAGTGGCCTTGAAACTCTCAAGAGCATGGGGGCGGAGAGCCCCATGCAGCGGCGTTGGGAACAGACGGTGGGGGTGCTCGCCAAGCTCGGTCTGAAGACTCGCTTCTTGTCCGCGCTGGGGGTCAATTTTTCTACCTTTGTGCAGCAGATAGCGACCATCGCGGTGGTGGTGTATGGCGTGTATCTGATTGCCGCCGGTACGCTTACCATGGGCGCGCTGATCGCCTGCACGCTGCTCGCCGGCCGCGCGCTCGCGCCGTTGTCGCAGGTGGCGGGGCTGCTGGCCCGCTATCATCAGTCGGTCGCCACCCTGCGCACGCTCAACAAGATCATGGAACTGCCGGTTGAGCGCTCCGCCGGGAAGGCCTTTCTGCACCGGCCCACGCTGCAAGGCGGCATCGAATTCAAGGACGTGAGCTTCAGTTATCCAAACCAGCAGGTCGGCGCGCTGAACGGGATTTCGTTCAAGGTCGCGCCCGGCGAGCGGGTGGCCATCATCGGGCGCATCGGTTCGGGTAAAAGCACCATCGAGAAACTGATCCTCGGTCTGTATCCCCCCGGCTCCGGGGCCATCCTGATGGACGGCACCGACATCCGGCAAATGGATCCCGCCGTGCTGCGCCGCAACGTCGGCTATGTGCCGCAAGATATCGTGTTGTTCTACGGCAGTGTGAAAGACAACATCGTGCTGGGCGCGCCTTACGCGGACGACGGCGCGGTGCTGCGCGCCGCGGAAATCGCCGGGGTCACCGAATTCGTCAACCGCCACCCGCAGGGTTTTGATTTGCAGACCGGCGAGCGCGGCGAAAATCTTTCCGGCGGGCAGCGGCAGACCATCGCAATCGCCCGCGCACTGCTGCTGGAGCCGCCCATCCTGCTGCTGGACGAGCCCAGCAACGCGATGGATAACAGCACCGAGGAAAGACTCAAGCAGAAATTGGCCGCACTGCTGGAAGGCCGCACGTTGCTGTTGGTCACCCACCGCGCCTCACTCCTTACGCTTGTCAACCGCGTGATTGTAGTAGATGGGGGAAGGGTCGTCGCCGATGGGCCGAAGGAGCAGGTTTTACAGGTCCTCAGTGAGGGCAAGCTGCAAGCCGCGAAGAAGTAGCGCCATGCCGAGAGACATTACCCAAGACGATATCGAATTCATGCGCGAGACCAGCGCCGCCGCGCTGTTGGGCCCGCGTGTGTTTAGTCACCTGATTTTATGGGGCACGCTGCTGTTTATTCTGGTCGGGCTGACCTGGGCGCATTTCGCAAAATTGGATGAAGTCACCAGCGGCGAGGGTAAGGTGATCCCGTCGAGCCAGGTGCAGGTCATCCAGAATCTGGAAGGCGGCATCCTCTTGGAGTTATTGGTGCACGAGGGCGAGGCCGTCGAAAAAGACCAGGTGCTGCTGAAGATAGACGATACCCGGTTTTCGTCGTCTTACCGCGAGGGCCGCTCCAAATATGTCGCCTTGACCGCCAAGGCCGCGCGCCTTAACGCCGAGGTCACGCAGACCGAGTTCGTCGTGCCCACGGAATTGGAAAAGGACGCCCCGGATCTGGTGCAGAATGAAAAGGCCCTATACCTCTCCAGAAAGAGCGATCTCGAGACCAAGGTCAGCATCCTGCGGCAACAGGCCGATCAAAAGAGACAACAACTCGTCGAGCTGCGCGCCAAGCAGGGGCAGCAGGGCCAGAGTTACAATCTGGCGGTCAAAGAACTGAACCTGAGCCGCCCGATGGTGGAACAGGGTGTGTTGTCAGAAGTGGAACTGCTGCGGCTGGAGCGCCAGGCCGCGGAACTCAAGGGCGATCTCGACGCCAGCCGGCTTGCCATACCCAGGCTGGGATCCTTGATCTCCGAGGCCGAGAGGAAGATTGAAGATCTGGTCGCGACCTTCCGCAACGAGGCGCAAGAAGAGATGAACAAAACCAAGGCGGAGCTTTCCGGCCTCACGGAGGCCAACACCGCTTTGCAGGATCGCTTCACCCGCACGGTGGTGAAGTCACCGGTCAAGGGCCTCGTCAAACAGATCAAGGTCACCACTATCGGCGGCGTGATCCAACCGGGCATGGATCTCCTGGAGATCGTGCCTACCGATGACACACTGTTAGTGGAGGCGCGTATCCGGCCGAAGGATATCGCCTTTCTGCGCCCCGGCCAGGAGGCCGTGGTGAAGTTCACCGCCTATGATTATTCGATTTACGGCGGACTCACCGGCACGCTGGAGCACATCAGCGCCGACACCATCATAGACGAGCATAGCCAGAACAAAGACAGCTATTACCTGATCCGCGTGCGCACCCAGAAGCGCGACTATCGCGGTGCGGAAAACAAGCCGCTCACCATCATCCCCGGCATGACGGTCACCGTGGATATCCTCACCGGTCAAAAGTCCGTGCTTGACTACCTGCTCAAGCCTATACTCAAGACCCGGGAAGTGGCTCTGCGCGAGCGTTGATGCCTCTTAAGGAATGGCCCAAGCTGCCGATACAGATTATAGAACTACACTCACCGCAGAGAACGCAGAGGAAGAATAAATCAATGGTGTTCCCTCCGCGGTAAACCGTTTTTTATCTCTGCCCTTGGGAGATTACTGAGCCAACAAGCGTATGATTCTGATCGCCAGTTCGATGACTGTAGTGCGCCGGCGCTGGCGACAGGCGCTGCAGGGGCTGTTTGCCCTGCATGAAGTGGCTGATCTCGCCGCGCTCACGCAGGCCATCGGCCACTACAAACCGGCTGCCCTGTTGCTTGATCTGGATCTGTCCGGCCTGCAACGCACCCAGGGCATAGCCGCACTGCGCAAGCTACATCCTGCGACCCACATCATGGTATTCAGCGAAATCCTCGATGAAGATGAGGAACTGGATGCCCTTAAACGGGGGGTAAGGGGCTCTTACGCAAAGATGATGGAACCCGCCCTGCTCGTCAAGGCCGTGGAACTGGTGCAAAAGGGCGAGATCCGGGTGCGCCGCGACCTTATTCCCCGGCTAATTGCCGAGCTTAGCTCGCTCAAAGCCTCTGCCGGCAAGCCTCTCACCGATCAGTACGATCATCACCTCGATACGCTCAGCCCCCGCGAACAGGAGATCGCTCGCCTGGTGGCGGCGGGCGCCAACAACAAGCACAT
>JAYUCX010000183.1:0-30578 GCA_043740145.1 Gammaproteobacteria bacterium | reverse complement strand
GCCACCACCCATGCGGATCAAAACAGCGGTGGCCGCATCATCGAAGCCGAGACGGTAGTCAAGGACAAGGAAAAAGTCTAACGCCGTAGCAAAGACCTGGCATGTTTGATATCAGCTTTGGTGAGATCGCCCTGGTCGGCATTGTGGCGCTGTTGGTGGTAGGCCCGAAAAAATTGCCGGAACTCGCACGTACGGCGGGAAAATGGATAGGCAAAACCCGGCGCATGATCGAGAGCGTCAAGGCGGATATAGACCGCGAGTTCAAGACCGATGAGCTGAGAAAGTTGCTTACAGAACAGCAGGCCGAGGTTCAGCAACTGCGGCAGATCGTAGAGGACAGCCGTACCGCCATCGAGCAGGACATAGAACGCTCCACGGCAGACCCCGAAGCCGCCAAGCAAGCCGCTCTGCCAATCGGCTCCACCTCCCTTGCGGGCTCTCAACCACCTGCCACGCAGGTAGGGGTCGCCGAGGCCTCTGAAGCCAACCATGGCAGCCCAAGATAAACTTCCGCCTCCTGATGCTCCGCCCCCTAAACAAGGAGATCAGGAACAACCGCTAATCGCGCACCTCCTGGAGTTGCGCGACCGCCTGCTCAAGATTGTGGTTTCAGTTTTGGTCGTGTTTCTCGCGCTGTTCTTCTACGCCAACGATCTTTACACCCTGCTCGCCGAACCCCTGCTGCGCTATCTCCCCAAGGGCAGCACCATGATTGCCATCGATGTGGCCTCGCCCTTTTTAACGCCGGTTAAACTCACGCTATGGGTGTCGATTTTCATTGCCGTCCCCATTATCCTCTATCACCTGTGGGCCTTCGTCGCCCCCGGTTTGTATAAACACGAGCGCAAGATGGTCTACCCCTTGCTGGTGTCCAGCACGCTGTTGTTCTATGGCGGCGCCGCTTTTGCCTATTTTGTGGTGTTCCCGCTGGTGTTCAAGTTCCTGACCGGGATCGCGCCACAGGGCGTGGCGGTGATGACCGACATCAGCAAGTATCTGGACTTCGTGCTCGGGATGTTCTTCGCGTTCGGGGCCGCCTTCGAAGTCCCCATCGCCGTGATCCTGCTGGTATGGATGGGCGTGGTCACCCCCGAGGCCCTGACGGCTCAGCGCCGTTATGTGATCGTCGGCGCCTTCGTGATCGGCATGCTGCTCACCCCGCCGGATATCATTTCCCAGACCTTGCTCGCCATCCCTTTGTGGCTACTGTTCGAAGTCGGCGTACTGGTCTCCCGCCTCTACGTGCGTAAAAACGAAGAGGTCGAGGACGTCGAAACAGATGACTCTCCCGCCGCACGCAGCTTTAACCCGCCCGCCGGCACCCAGCCCGTCGCACCCAGCATCTATCCACCGCCGCTCAGCAGCGGCTCCGGGGAAAAGAAAGACCCCTGACAGCCGTATTTCTAGTTCGGCAGTAAGAGACATTGCATTGCAGTTTGCGGCAGGTTATAAATGAAAGCAGGAGAACCCTATGACCGAATATCACTACACCGTGATTATAGAGCGCGAAGAGAGCGGTGGTTATCATGCTTTCTGTCCTGCGCTTCGAGGTTGCCATTCGCAAGGTGATTCTTATGAAGAAACCGTTCAGAATATTACCGAAGCCGTCCAACTGTATATCGAAAGCTTAAAAGCCCATTCGGAACCTGTTCCCTCCGAGGATGTAATCATCAAGCCCATCCACGTGGCGGCATGAGTCCGTTTCTTCCACAGATTAAAGCCAAAGACCTGATTCGTGTAGTAAAGCAACTTGGTTTTGAGCTGGACCGTCAAAAGGGCAGCCATGCCATATTTTACCGCCCTTCTGACAAGGCCCGCGTTGTTGTCCCTGTCCATGGAGGCTGTGATATTAAGCCAAAGACTCTGCATGGCATTATCGACGATATGCGGATCACACCCGAAAAATTCAAAGAGCTTTTATAGTGCTGCCCACAACCCGTCGTTCCAGCGTGATTAAAGACCTCTATTAAAGAGCTCTGACCTTGAGGTCGGGGAGGACATAATGGCTAAGGGTAACCCTCGGACAATAGATGTGAACAAGCAAAAACAAGATAGCAGCGCCCCGGCGGGCACTGCCAGGCTCGACGCCCTGGTGGCCAAGGCGCGTAAAGAACAAGATGAGCGCAATAAGGGTTATCGGGAGCTGTCCTTAAAGATGCATCCTTGGGTGTGTAGCAAGTGTGGACGTGAGTTCACGCGCGAAAACCTGCACCTGCTTACCGTGCACCACAAAGACCATAACCACGACAACAACCCACTAGACGGCAGCAATTGGGAAAACCTGTGCATTTATTGCCACGATAACGAGCATTCGCGTTATGGCGACTATATTGCCGGGGCAACCGACGTCAGGCCGACAGAGGGCTCGCCCACTTATAGTCCCTTTACGAATCTCAAGGACCTGCTGAAAACTAAATAGCCTCTAACAAATAATTTACCTCTTCGGAACGAATAATCGAATCATACTCGACTTATTAGCGGCTGGTAAACGATTAATCGAGTCTGACCAGGAGGTCTCAAAATAGATCATTGAGATGATTCATGCAATATGGGAGACTTGACCCTGATTTCGCTGATTTCGATCCTAGTTATGCCTACGAGGATTGAGCGTTGACTGAATTGGCGTTCGCTATTTTTGGCTTCCTGCTTGGGCTGTTGCCTCCATGGTTCAATCGGAAACGGAGGCTAAAAACACACTGGTGCGCTCTTCGTGCAGAAATGATGCTGTGCAAAGAAAAGGCCGAGACGTTGCTTAACGACAATGTCATGTCGCCTCTCTATCGGTTGCCGGTCATTGCTTATCAGGTTTCGTACCCTGTACTGCTAGCGGATGGAGCGGTAGCCGAGGAAGAAGTGCTGATACTGGGGCGGTTCTTCGAGCAAGTCCAAGATATTAATCGCGGTCTGGACAACGCAGCTCAGGCAAAGATGGGCAATGACTCTTACAATCTAAAGACTGAATACGACAGAAATCTCCTGAAGGCAGAAAGACTTGTAGCAGAACACAACGGCGAACCTAGTCTCTTCGTTCTGGCGAGAGATGTTGTGGATGAAAAAATCTCATTAAGATGGTGGCACTATGCAAAGTATGCATAACAACTCGCTCCACCTGACTCCTGGCGCTGACCCGCCACTCGCAGGTGAGATCGGCCGTTAGCGGCCCTGAAAGGCCGTGACAATCCGAGACTTTTTGGGGAGTTAACATGCTCGACAAGATAAAAGAAATATCAAAAACTGCTTTCGGGAAACTGATATTTGTTGTTGTCTTTGTTATTTCATTTCTTGCAGTCAAAGAACTCAAGAGCCAGTGGTTCCAATCAAGATCAATGCAAGAGACAAGTGAGCGTGGTGCTGCGAACACTGAGCAGGAAATCAAAGCAGCTCAGAGCCAGGCTACAACAGAAAAAAGCACAACTGAGGTTCTCGTAGAAAAGTCATACAAAAACGCAATCACCACACTAAATACCTCCAACACAGAAAAACAGAAATTAACTGCCGCATCAAATTTTTTCTTTGGTGCATATTTTTTGAACACACGAACCCGCGCAGATTATTGCGCTTCGCTCGGTACCCCCATTAAATCCTTTGTCAATGCCTATGAACAAAAACACCATCAGTTGTTCATATCTGCCGAAAGAATCCAAATTCTAGACTTCAAGGAGCATGGGATTCCATATGACCTCGACAAGTTTTACAAATTTGTGTCGCCCTCTACCGAAAAGATGATCGCTCAAGACATGAAGGATGCTGCATCGACTTTAAAAATTTCAGAGCGAGAGGTCTGTCAGTCCATGGAGCAAAACTCTATTGAATGGGTGAATGAAATGGATTACAGAAAACGCGCTCCTGAAATCGCGCAAGTTCTCTTACAGAAATGAGATGAGCGGTGGCAATGAAATTTTGCAACGGGTCGCGTGGTGAAATGGTCGAAGAAAGGGTCGCGTCTTGTATTTTGACATTTCGCGTTTCCTTATTTATCCCGGCGGCGGCTCAGCTCACAAACGGGTTACGTCTATAGCCCAATAACCATAATAGTAAAGCATTAGGATGGAAAGCTCAGAGTCAGACTCGATTGATTTTGACTGATTAGACGCGGCGCTTATACCTTTTTCTCACCTGTTTTCCCCCCTTGCTTCTTCCATTTGGCGTAGCACTCTAAACCACAAAAGTACTGCACATAGTCGACTGCTTCCGCGCTCTTTGCCTCGGATATCGGAATCTCCTTGAGGCATACTTCACATGCCACTCTCTCTGGATCAAGTGGCTTTTCCGGTTTACTCATTTTGCATCTCCTTGCTTTACGCAAACGATATAGGAAATAGTAGCAAAATCAATAGGGTAGTGTCAGACTCGATTGATTTTGTTTTTTCTTCCGCCGTCTCGATGCTGCGGGTTACGGTCTATAGTCCAATAACCATGCAGTAAAACAGGCAGCTTTGCTTTTTACTATACGAGCTACGGGCTGCGCGTCGGGCGCTCGGCCACCTTAGCTTGGAGATCGAAGGCGCTGCCGTTACGCAGGCCGACGATCTTGACGCTCTCGCCGGGAGCAGCCTGTGCGATGGTATTTAGGAGTTCCGCGGGTTCGGTGATGGGTTTGTCGTTGATCTGGGTGACGATGTCGCCAGGTTTGATTCCGGCTTGATCGGCTGGGCTGTCGGACAATACGCCTGCGATGATGACACCCTTGGCGTCGGCGCCGAGGCCGAAGGATTCCGCGAGTTGTGGCGTAATGCCCTGTACCTCTACCCCGAGCCAGCCGCGGATGGCGCGGCCGTGTTCGATGATCTGTTCCATCACGCCGCGGGCGAGGCTTAAGGGGATGGCGAAGCCTATCCCTTGCGAGCCGCCGGTGCGCGAGAAGATCGCGGTATTGATGCCGATCAACTCACCTTCGGTGTTGACGAGCGCGCCGCCCGAGTTGCCCGGATTGATCGCGGCGTCGGTCTGGATGAAATTTTCAAAGGTGTTGATGCCGAGATGGTTACGCCCCGTGGCGCTGACGATGCCGTGCGTGACGGTCTGTCCCACGCCGAAGGGATTGCCGATGGCGAGTACCACGTCGCCTACTTGCAGGGCATCCGACTGGCCGATCACGATGCTGGGCAGCTTGCCCATTTCTATCTTTAATACCGCCACATCGGTCTCGAGATCGGTACCCACTACCTGCGCTTGGGCGCTGCGCCCGTCGCTGAGGGCGATCTGGATTTCGTCGGCGCCTTCAATCACATGATTATTGGTGAGGATGTAGCCTTTGTCACTGATGATGACTCCCGATCCGAGGCTGCTCTCGAGCCGTTGCCGCGGGGCGAACTGGGGGTTGTCGCCGAAAAAGCGTTGCATGGAGGGGTCATCCAGAAACGGATGCGGGCGCTGGGTGACGACCTTGGTCGTAAAGATATTGACTACCGAGGGCGCGGCCTGACCCACTCCCCTTGCGTAGGAACTGGGCGCGAATGCGGATTGTCCCGAAGTCGAGCTTGCAGCCGCCGGGCGGATATTTTCCTTAACCTCCACGACCGTATCACCCTTCTTGAGCAGACCGGGGTATAAGGCCACGATGATAAACGCGGCGGCGAGTCCGGTGATGATGGACTTGATCAGAAACGATAGAAGATTACGGATGCGCATGAGGAATCCCCTAACCTGATAATCGGCTGTGAGGATGGTACCACGCCATGTAAAGACGGGGCACTAGAGGAGCTTACGGCTTTACCAAGCCGGAACGGGTCAGGGACCAGCGCACCGCGAAAAACGCCACGGCCGCAACCACCAGCGTCACCACGATGTCGAAGATCGAGGTCATGGGGAAGTGATAGAGCTTCGGGTCCACAGAACCGGATATCCAGGTATAGCGCTCGATCCAGGTGCCTATTAAGATGCCGAGGCCAACGGTGATGATGACCACCGGATTATGCCGATTGGCGGTGAACAAGAAGGTCGTGAACGGAACGATGAACTTGAGAGTAAAGAACGTCCACCACAGCGGCGAGTAACCGCCGATCTCCATGTTAGGCCGCATCGGCCCGCCGTACATCATATTGAAGAAACGGATGGTCTCTTCGGGGAAACGTCCGTACCACATGATGAGGAATTGCGTAAAGAACAGATAGGTCCACAAAATAGTGAAGGCGAACATAAACTGCGCGAGGTAATTGAACACGAACTCCGGCAGCGGCTTGACGAGTTTCCCGGAGCGACTCAGCACAAACAACAATACCGCCAAGAACCCCAGCGAGGCGTGGAAATTGCTGACGAAATGGTAGGCGCCATAACTCGCGCTGTGCCAGCCGGGCATCTGGGTCATTTCGAAATCCCAAGCCACCATGGTCGCGTAAGGAACATAGGCAAAGGGGATCAACAGGGTAATATTGCGGAAGGTGCGCGCGATCGCGGGCGACGGGTCCGCCTCGCTGCGGTGCTGGTATTTAATAAACAGCCCGTAGAGCGTCACCACGAGGATAAATCCGATGATCTCGCGCGCCACCAGGAAGGTGTAGTTGTGCCAACCCGGCAGGTGATGCTCGCCCTCTTTGGCATGGGCCAGCCATTGGAAGGTATGCTCGCCGTTGGCGAGCAGAACCAGCAGCAGCACGAACGCCACCGGGAACAACACCGCGAGGCTTGCCACCAGGTTGCGTATCTGGAAGCGCCACTTGGCGTTGGCCATGTGCAGCAGCGCCGACAGGGTGATCGTCCCCAGCGCCATGTAGAGGATGATTAAAAAATTCGTGGTCAGCACCGACCAGCTGCCGAAGCCCAAGTTTTCCATTAAATCATACTCCTCTAACCTGTTATTTAGTCGCTGCTTGTGGAGCGGCAGCGGTCGGCTCTTTGGTCAAGGCGTGGCGCACATAGTTGACGACATGCCAACGCTCTTCCGGTGACAAATCATTGGAACCCACACCACCCGCAGGGACGCCATAAGGAGGCATCACCGCGCCGCCATGCGTTATGGTGCCGTAGATCCAGCCTTCGGTGAGATCCTTCTGTGCATAATCCGAGGTGAGGTCAATCGCGCCGATCTTGTCGGTCACAGGGGAATCGGCCTTGCCGGTCTGCCCATGGCAGGCGGCGCAGATAATGCGAAACAGCACACGCCCCTTTTTGATCGAAGCTTCGTCCGGAGGGAATGGATTGGTCAGATCCTTAGCCTCTTCACGGCTGGCCGTTTGGGTCGGGATGCCTTGCACGGGAACCGAGCGATGAGGGAAGGGCGACAACTGCCCATTACGTTCAGGTTCTTGGGGCTTGATGCTGGGTTGATTCATCATGTCCTGCGACCACGGCCAGGCATAGACAAGCACCGGAGCGAGCAACGGCAAGACAAGGAATAGGCGCAGGGCTTTCATCGAATGATCTCTTCGCGTATTTCGACTACATTGTGTTGGTGGAACAGCGACTTCAGTGGCGCCAGGTTGGGTTCATTAACCTCCAGCAGGATGCCGATCTGGTCCAAACTGATTTTTTCGCTGTAAAGCGAACCGGGGCGCGAGGGCAAACGCGCGCCGACCAGAAGACCTATCAGGGTGAATAACACACCGCCCAGAATCATCATCTCGTAATTCAACACGAAGTTGGTGACCAGGGTCACCACCGGCTTGCCGCCCTGCGGCTGAACCAGAAAGGTGGCCTGCGCCGCAGAAATCCACACCCAACTGCCGATCAGGCCGAACAATCCCCCGAACAGCGTGAAGAACTGCACGTGCACGCCGCGATCGCCGAGCGCCTCTTCGACCTCCGGGTGCTCGATAGGTGAGATCAGGGTCACGTCTTTGACGGAAACGCCGCTCACCTTGTTGGCGCGGATGTCATAAATGGCCTTGGTGGCCTCATCAAAATTGCTGAACAGACCGAGTAGGCGGTGAGTCTTTTTCATACCGCGTCCTCCTTCTTCATGTGTGCGCCGTAGGCGGGCGCCATACCGCCGACGGGCGCTGCCGCCTTTTCAGTGGCGAGCTTGCGGTGGTAGACCATTTCCTTGACCTCATACATGGAGACCGACGGGAAGATCTTCACGAACACCAGGAACAGCAGGCCGAACCAGCCGAAGCTGCCCAGCACGATAGCCCAGGAGGTGAGGGTCGGCCACATCACATCCCACGACCAGGGATAGAACGACTGGGACAACGTGGGCGAGATGATCATCCAACGCTCCAGCCACATGCCGACGTTGAGCACGATGGACACCGCCATCATGGTGGGGATGTGGCGGCGCAGCTTGCGGAAGGCGAGCGTGAACGGCAGCACCGAGCCGAAGAACATCATGCTCCAGAAGGCCGGCGCATAAGCCCCCGTCATCTTGCCCCACAACACCTCTTTGCCATACACGTCATGGCCGTACCACACCGAGGAGAACTCGACCAGATTCAAATACGTCCACATCATGGCGATGGCAAAAGTGAGCTTGCAGATCTTCTCCAGGATAGGCAGCGTCATGTACTCTTCCCAGCGGAAGTAATAGCGCAGCAGGATGAACAGCGTGATGATCGCCGCGCAGCCGGAGTACAGCGCGCCGGCCACGAAATAAGGCGGGAAGGTGGTCACATGCCAGCCGGGATTGATGGACATGGCGAAGTCGGACGACACGATGGAGTGCACCGAGACGGCCAGCGGAATCAAAAAAATCGCCATCAGCATGTAGGCCTTGCGGAATACGCGCCACTGCCGGTCGTTGCCACACCAGCCGAGCGACAGTGTGCTGTAGAGCTGCTTGCGCCAGCCGGTGGTGTTGTCGCGCGCGATCGCCAAATCCGGCAACATGCCGATGTACAAAAACAGCGCTGAAGAGGTGAGATACGTCATGATCGCAAAGCCGTCCCACGACAGCGGGGAGCGGAAATTCGGCCAGGTGCCGCGCGATGGAATATAAGGGACAACCCAGTAGAAATTCCAAAGCCTTCCTAAGTGTATGACCGGAAACAAGAGCGCGGTCATCAGCGAGAAGGTGGTCATCGCCTCGGCGAAGCGGTAAATCGGTTTGCGCCAGTCGGCGTGTACGATGTGCAGAATCGCCGAGAGCAGCGTGCCGGAGTGGCTCATGCCGATCCAGAAGATGAAGGTGGCGATGTACAGATTCCACATGTGCGGGTGGTTCTTGGACATGCCCATGCCGGTCTGATACTGAATCATCTCGGCGGTGAAGCCGATGGCGAGCAGCACCAGGCAGACGATGATGGAATACCAATAGCCCCGGCGCGGGTTGTCCAGGGAACGCAGGATATCCGTATTGATCTGTTTCCACGGCAGATCTTCGCGGATATCGCTTTCTTGGGAGTGTATCGCTATATCTTTCATACCAGCCTCTACCTTCACGATGGCGTTACGCTAAGGTCTCGCGTACCCGTTCGAGATACATCACCGACGGGTCCGTGTTGAGTTCTTCCAGCACGCGGTAACCGCGCAGATCGGGATTCTGTTTGTCCTGCTCGTGGCGCGGACGGCCCTGCTCGTCCACCCGCGAGACCTGATGTGTGGCCCACAGCTTCGTCACCTGACTCTCAGGGTCCATCAGATCGCCGAAGTGGATGGCATTGGTGGGACAGGCCTGTGCGCAGGCGGTGGTGAACTCGCCGTCCTTGACCTTGCGGTTCTCCATCTTGGCCTTGTCCTTGACGGTACGGATGCGCTGCACGCAGAAGGTGCACTTTTCCATCACGCCCTTGTCGCGCACCGTGAGGTCGGGGTTGAGTTGCATGTTGAGCGGCTCCGGCCAGGAGGTCTCGTAGTACGACCAGAAATTGAAATAGCGCACGCGATAGGGACAGTTGTTGTTGCAGTAGCGCGAGCCGATGCAGCGGTTATAGACCTGCGCGTTCAGCCCGTCCGGCGTGTGATAAGTGGCCACCACGGGACATACCGGCTCGCACGGCGCGGCGCCGCATTGCTGACACATCATGGGCAGGAAGCTCGCACCCTGCTCCGGAAACTCCTTGTCGGGCTGATCCCAGTAACGCTCGACGCGCAACCAGTGCATGAAGTGGCCCTGCGCAAAACGCTCCGGCCCGACCACGGCCAGGTTGTTTTCCGCATAACAGGCGGTCGAACAGGCGTTGCAGCCGATGCAGGCGTTGAGGTCTATCGCCATGCCCCAGCGGTGCTCGTAGTGCTGAAAGCCGCCCTCTTCGATGCCCTTGCGGTATTGCGACCAGTTGTCTATCAGATTCTGTAGCGACATGGTTTAAGCTCCTTCCGTCTTGCGGAACTGATCTGCGGAAACGGTCGCCACCAGCTTGCGGCCGCGTTGACTGGTGTTGCCGCGGCCCTCGATGACCAGAGGTTCATTTTTGCCCGTGTTGGCCAGCTTAACGCGCGTGCCGTACAGCGCAAGCTCGCCGGTCTTGGCTTCGGTGACAGGATCGAGGATCTTCAGCACGTTCACACCCCGGTTCTTGGCATAGCGGCCGTAGGCCTCGTGGCCCTGGCCCATCGGCACGGCGACCACGTCCGGGTGCACGCCCTTGAACAGATAGGCCTTGACCTTGATCGCGCCGTGCTCCGAGGCGATCTCAATGATATCGTCTTCTTTGATGCCGAGCTTCGCCGCCGTGGCGGGATGAATCTCCGCCCATGAATCCCACACTACCTTACTGATCTGATCGGGCGCCTCTTGCAGCCAAGGCAGGTTGGCATGCCGGCCGTCCCACAGTCCCAATTGGGCGGAGGGCACCAGGTATAGCGGATAGCCTTCATTGGGCTGCGCGTCGGGCAGTTTGATCTCGGATACCTGCGGCTTCAGCTCTTGCGCGGCGGCGGCCACCTTCAGCAGGCCCTTTTGCAGGGTCTGATTCCAGAATACGTTGTCGTTCGCGGCCCCGGCCTTGTACTCGGCGGGCAGCGTGGCCACGGCGTTGCGCAGGTAGGCGTAGTAGTCTTCCCAGGCGGCATACTGTTCGGACTTGCGCAGCTTCAGGAGTTTGAGCAGCGCATCGCCGAAGCCGATGGTGTCGTTGTACATGCGCTCCATCAGCGGTTGCTGCACCGTGATGCTGGCCTGCTCCGGCTGGTAGGCCGCCACGTGCGTGCCCCAATCTTCCAGATACGACGCCAGCGGGATGACCAGATCGACCGCCTCGGCGGTTTCGTCGGGGAACTGGGCGAAGGCGACCTTGAACGGAATCTTTTGCAGGGCCTCAGAGAGCGCCAGGAATTGCGGGGCGCTGTAAACGGGATTGGCGCCATAGAAAAACGCAACGTCCAGCTTTTGATTCTTGGCGGCATCGGCAAAGGCGATGAGATCACGCGTGCTGCCGCTCTTCGCCGCCAGTTGCGGGAAGGGGAAGCCACCCGCCGAGACGATGGTTTGGCCGACATTGCCCAGCATGATATTCAACAACTGCACGGCGGCGGCGGCCTGATAGCCGTGGGCATGGCCCTCCACCGGCGCGCCGGCCAGCACCAGACTCGGGCTGTGCTCTTTGAGCAGCGCGGCAATTTTTTCGATGCGCTCGGCGGAGATGCCGGTGATCTCGGCCGCCTTGGCGGGCTCATAGGCCGATACCGCGGCCATAGCGGCCTCGGGAACCTTGGCACCGCCCTTCATCAATACGTTAGCGATGGCGAGTGCCAGCACGCCTTCGGTACCCGGCCGGATGGGCACCCACAGATCGGCGTTGCCGCCGGTGAGTGTCATCTTCGGTTCGACCTGGACGAGCATGCCGCGCGAGCCGGAACGGAACTTGGCGTACTCGGTAGCGAAATGGGTGGGCGACACCCAGGTGCCCAGAAAATCGGCGCCCAACGAGAGGATGAGCTTGGCCTTGTCGAGAACCAGGCGCGGCATCGCCTCGCCCAGCATGTCCTGATTCACGGCGCGGCCCACGTGCGGGCCGATCACCTCGACGGCAAAATGATTTTTAGAGCCCATGGCCTCGATATGGGCGGCAAGCAACACCGCTTGGTGACCGCTCACCGTGCCGGTGACCCAAGCGAAGCGTTCGCCGGGCGCATTGGAGATTTTCTGACCGATGAGGTTCCAGGCTTCATCCCAGCCTATCGGGGTGAGCTTGCCGTCCTTACGAAGCAGCGGCTGAGTAATGCGGTCCGGGTTGTAGTGGCCCTGTATACCGGCCTGACCCATCTGGCACAGCTTGCCGCGGTTCAGCGGCGAATCGGGATTGCCTTCGAGTTTCAGGGCGTGTCCCTCGCGCACCCGGCCATGAATGCCACAGAAGGCCGCGCACTGCATGCAGGTGGAGGCATACCACACCCCTATGCCCGGTATGACGTATTCCTCGGGGGAAAGGTAGGACAGCACCGTTTCCTTACCCTGCTCCAGCGTCACCGTGGAGGGAAGATCGCAACCAGCAAGCCCCGCACCCGCTGCGCTCCAGCCCATTAATTTTAGAAATCCCCTGCGGTTTATTTCACTACCACTCATAGGTAACCGTCCGTACGTGTTTGCTGGTTTCAGGCTGATTATTTATGACACTTCCAACAGTCGCCGGGTCCGCCGTTGGCTTCATGGCACGCGACACACCAGCCCATGCTCATCGGCTTTACCTTGCGCGCCACCGTCATCTCCCTGAGGTCGCCATGACAAGCGGCACACACCGGCGCCACGGTGTCCACGGAGAGATTCTGCACCAGCTCCTCGTTATCGAAGATGAATTTCTTGAGGTGCCTTTCGTGGGTGAAATGAACGAAATCGGGCACGTCGTGCACCTTCTTCCAGGGGATGGATTGGCGCTTTTCCCAATATTCGGTGAGTTTCTGGATGCGCGGCTTGTCGGTGGCGATCACCCGGTGGCAGCCCATGCACTTACTGGTGGGTGGGATGCCGGCCACCTTGCTGCGGCGGCCGTAGGTGTGGCAGTAAAGGCAGTTGATCTTGTTGATCTTGGTATGGATGTCGTGAGGGAACTCGATGGGCTGTTCGACCACGTCACCGTTGTAGTCGCCCGGCGGGGGGACAGGATATTTAATATTGGGGGCTTCCGACGCGGCAGTGCTCGTCCCGATCAGGAAGCCGCCGACACACAGGAAGGTCAATAGCCAACGCCGAAGTAAGTCATTCATCTTGTTAGTTCCGCTGTCTGGAAAACACGCTACATTTCAAAACGCCCGCTGACCCTCTCACGCCCCTTAGGACCAAGCGAACACACGGGAAACAGGCCGACGATGGCTTGCTAACTCGTAAAACCCGAGGCGCGCGGCAATAGCACGCCCTAACCTTTAACGATTATGTCGGCTTAAGTGACTCACCCGGGGAATTGTTTGCAGAATATGCCTCGACGACTACGGCTACCGCGTCGGCATTTGCAAAAAACGCATCCTTAAAACACGCATCACAACTAGGGAGCGACAGGGTGGGCGCCCAACTCAGCCTACACAATACTCAAAAGCAAAGCTCCCTTAAACGAGTAGATCATTGTCGAATTTCAAATCGTAGATCAACGCCAAGAGTGATGTCAATAGTATTACAAGCCTCATCAAAAATATGGCTCTCACTACATTGACACCGTGTCATCTAAGGTATACTCGCGGCAGGGTAGCCATAACTATTCATCAGCTATCCCAAAAGAGTCAATGACTTAAGCCCGTAAAACAGTTATTTCACAAAACATACCAGGGAGATCTTATGTCGCTAATTATCAATAGAAGATCGGTCATGACTCTCTACTCCGGCCCGGTTTGCCCCTTCAGCCACCGCACCCGCTTTGCGCTCGCCGAAAAGAATATCGCGGTGGACATTATCCACGTAGATCCCGAACACCTGCCTGAAGACGTGATAGATCTAAACCCCTACCATACCTTGCCTACCCTCGTAGACCGCGATCTGGTGCTTTATAATTCGCTCATCATCATGGAATATCTGGATGAGCGCTTTCCGCATCCGCCGCTGATGCCGGTGGACCCGGTGTCACGGGCGCGGACGCGGCTCATGATGTACCGTATCGAACAGGATTGGTACAGCGCCGTCGAGGAACTGGAAAATCCGGACAATCACCGCCTCAGTAAGGCCCGCAAGGCCCTGCGGGACAGCCTGACCGCCAGCGATCCGCTGTTCGGGCAAAAGACCTTCTTCATGAGCGATGAGTTGTCGCTGGTGGACTGCGTTATCGGGCCGATCCTGTGGCGCTTACCGCATCTAGGGGTCGAATTGCCGCCCCAGGCGAAGCACATCGCCAAATATTCGGCGCGGCTGTTCGCCCGCGAGGGCTTCCGGGCCAGCCTCACGGAGGCCGAGCGGGAGATGCGAGCCTAAACGGAAAGTCGTGTAAAATAGCACCACAGTGTTTAGCTATTGGTAAAGACGATGAACAACCCTCCTATCAATATGGAGATGACCTCCAGCCGCCCCTACCTGATCCGCGCGATCCACACTTGGATCGTGGACAATGGACTTGCCCCTCACCTGCTCGTCAACGTGATCGGGCCGGAGGTGAATGTACCTGCCAAACACGTACAGAACGGCAAGATCATCCTCAACACCAGCCTTTCCGCCGCTCATAATCTGGAAATAGGCAATGATCTGATCGAGTTCAACGCCCGCTTCGGCGGTGCAGCCACCCACGTCAGCATACCGATCTCCGCCGTGCTGGCGATCTACGCCCGCGAAAACGGTCAGGGCATGGTCTTTAATGAACTGGAGGGTGGCACACCTCCCAAACCCAACGCCGACAAGCCCGGAAAGCCCAAGCTCAAACTGGTGAAGTAGGCGCGAATTTATTCGCAGTATCGCAAAACGGCCGAATAAATTCGGCTCTACTCCAGATATTCAAACAGCTTGACGACGCGTTGTACGCCATCGGTCTGGCGGGTAATGGCCGTCGCCAGGTCGCCCTCGTGACGGTATACCAGACCCATCAGGTAAACAGTCCCGCGCTCCGACACAACCTTCACCAGCGTGGAATCAAAGCCCTTGGTGGCGATCATGCGCGCCTTGACCTTGCTGGTCAGCAGGACGTCATTGCTGCGCGAGCCGAACGAACTGAGCGCCGCGACGACGGTCTCGTTATGCACCTTTTTGACCTTGTCGAGCCCGCTCACGATTTGATAGGCGCGCTGACCCAGTGGCTGGGTAGGCGTCTCGCCGGTCATCAGCACGACATTGTTGTAGCTGGTGACATTGAAATGGGTCTGGTCGCGGATCTCTTTGTCCGCATTGAGCGCCCCGGCAGCCTTCACTTCGATGGTTTCATCATCCACGACGGTGCCCGCGGTGCGCCGGTCATGCGCGACCGCCACGCCGGTGGCGGCGGCGCCGACCACTACTGCCGCGCAACCCTGCAATAAGGCCGCCGACAGCGCCACTGCTACTAGTAAAGAAAATTTAGAGTTCATGAGTTTAGGTCTCCTTTCCAATCAACTGATAATCAATAAGGTCACATAGGCAATGGATGATGAGCAGGTGGACCTCCTGGATGCGTGCGGTCGAGGAGGCCGGGATGCGGATCTCGACATCCTGCCCGGATAGCATGGGTGCCACCTCGCCACCGTCGCGGCCAGTGAGGGCGATGACCGGCATGCCGCGCTGGTGAGCGGCGTCTACGGCATTCAGAACATTGGCCGAGTTGCCGCTGGTGCTGATGGCGAGCAGTATATCACCCGGCTGGCCGAGCGCGCGGATCTGCTTGGAAAAGACCTCGGCATAGTGGTAATCGTTGGCGATGGAGGTGAGCGTCGAGGTGTCGGTGGTGAGCGCGATGGCGGGGAGGCCGGGCCGCTCGCGCTCAAAGCGATTCAACATCTCGGAGGAAAAATGTTGCGCGTCACCCGCCGATCCTCCGTTACCGCAACTCAGCACTTTGTGTTCGCTGAGAAAGCATTCGATGAGCCGCCCGGCCGCCCGAGCGATCACCGGGGCGAGCGTATCCGTGGCCTGCTGCTTGACCTGGATGCTCTCGTTAAAAATGTGTTTGATGCGTTTTTCTAAATCCATCAGTGCCTCTGTCTAGCCCCTAGTCCCTAGCCCCTGTCTTTAAGCCTGAAAGGCGTCTCTTATCCACTCCGCTTTATCCTCACCCGCAGCGGTTAGCACGGCGACTACGTCAAAGCGGCAGGGGATGGTTGCGCCCAGCTTGTGGTATTGCAGATAGTGTTGCGCGCAGGCGATCAGTCTGGACTGTTTGTGCCTGTCCACGCTCTCCATGCCGCCGCCGAAGCGCAGGGTGTTGCGGTAACGCACCTCGACAAACACGATGCTGTCCTTGTGTTTCATGATGAGATCCAGCTCGCCGCGCTTGCAGCGGTAATTTCGTTCCAGCAATTGCAGGCCTTGCGCCAGTAAATAGCGACAAGCCAGATCTTCGGCCTGTTGTCCGCGCAATTGTTTGGCGGTGGCCTCGCTCAACGCGCGTCCTCGAGCGGTTGCGGCACGCCGTTGACAAAACGCGCCCATACCAGATGCCGGTGGATGCGGTTGGCGGTGTCCAGCGTCAGGCCGCCGGTCTCGCCTTCAAAGCGCTCTTCGGGTGCGCCGCGCAGACGGTCGAGCTGCGCCAAAAGATGATACGCATCCACGCCCAGTGCATGGAGCCGTTTGTATTGCGCGAAGGCGGCGGGCGACTGGCCGGCCAGCGTGCCCCGCAAGACCTGCTGAGGGGTATTGTCCGTCAACACCCAGGGCATGTCCGCAAACATGAGACCTTCGAGATCCTGGTCGGCGACCCGCGACGGGTTGCCGCTGTAGGTATGCGAGGTTGCGTACACCGGCAGTTCTGAGGCGTAAAAAAATTGTAACAAGGGGCGGATCGTACGCGCTTGTCTTGGCTGCGCCGCGAGGAAGATGAAATCGGCATCCCGGCGGCGCTGCGGGCGAATTTTTTTATTACGCTTTTCGCCCCCGTCGGAGTATTTAAGCAGTCTGCGTACTGGGGTCGAGAAATCCACGCCCTCCGCCGGGTAACTCTCCTGATCCACGACGATGCCACCGCGCTGCTCAAGTTGTGCCCTGAAGGCATTGGCGATCCTGTCGCCCCATTCACCACTGGGAGTGAGCACCAAGGCCTGGCTATGGCCCTCCAGCCAGGCGCGCTCCGCCGCTTGGCGGGCCTCGTCTTCGGGGGCAAGGCCGAATTGATAGAGATTTACGGGCGCGGCGTCGTTCTCATCGCCGTAGTTCAAGGCGAGGGTGGGCACGGGCAGCGTGCCCAAGCTATAAAGGGACTTGACGCCCTCCTTGTCGAGCGGGCCGAGCACCGCAGTGGCGCCCTCCTGCAACGCCTGTTGATACATCTCCAATACCTTCGTGGCGCGTTCCTGGGCATTGGCCGCGCCAACATCATAGACCGTGACGGCAGGATTGTCTCCGCCTGCCTGCGCGCGCGCGGCGGCGAGCACGCCCTCACGTACGGCATTGCCTGCGCCGGCAAGGCTACCGCTGATGGGTAGTAATAAGGCAATCCGGGCCGGGCTCCCTACCGTAGTAGTGAGCGGGACCGTTGTAGACGTTACTCCCGGAGCAGGCTCAACGGGAGTTAGACCGGGCGCAGACGAAGCCGCCGTGGTAGCGAGATAGCGCAGTGTCTCTTCCGACGCAGGGTGCTGGCGGTAACGATGCCGCCAATCCACGACCTGGGTCTTATACTGAACCGGGTCCTTGCCTGTGGCGCGGGCGATGGTCACGAGCTCCATCCAGCCGCTCAACACCTCCGGCGGCCCGGCCGCCAATTGGCGCAGGGCCTCATCGGACATCATCGCCAGGGCCTGTATGATGCCGCGCTGATTATCCTGGATGGCGATAGGGTCAGTGAACAGCGGCTCCAGGGTTATGCGTGCGCGCGCGGTTTCAATGTGGTTGCCGAGCAGAGAATAGCTCTCCGCGCGCAGCAGGTGTGCCTCGGCCTGCAGAGATGGGAGAGCGCCTGGCCGGGGCTCGCTGTTGAGCGCCTTCAGGGCGTGCTGCGGATCGCCCTCGGATAGCGCCACCTGCGCATCCAGTACCTGCCTGCGGGTGAGCCGCTCGGCCGGCAAACCTTCCACAGCGACGCTATCAACCAGCAGGCGCGCCTGCTTGATGTCGCCAGCCTGCACATAAGCGGCGGCGGCGTGTAAGATGTAGTCTTGACGCTGCGGTTCTGCGGCCTGATCGGCCAGCTCCTGATAGGCGCGCGCCGCACCCAGAAAATCGCCCTGATTTTCGAGTTCTTGCGCCTGTTGCGCCGTGTCGCTGCGCACCGGGGCCGGCGCTGGCCTTGCCGTGCTAGACGAAGGTATGCTCAGCGTCCCGCAAGCGCTCACGGTCAACGCGAGCAGCAAGAGTAACCCTGAGCGAGATACGGCGTGCGGGAGGTTCATAGTTATGTGGGGTTTACTATCTGGTAGGGGCAGTATCAGCGTTGAGAGGGTTAAGTGTCAATTGATCGCGGAGTTCTGTACATCGTCGCCACGCCGCTCGGCAACCTTGGCGACATGAGCCCGCGCGCGGTGGAGGTGCTGTCCGGCGTGACGCTGATTGCCGCCGAAGACACCCGCCATAGCGCCCCCTTGTTGCGCCACTTCGGTGTCAGAACACCCTGTATCGCCCTGCATGAGCACAACGAGCGCGAGGCCAGTCCGGCCATACTGGAACGGCTTGCTAAAGGCGACTCCGTGGCGCTCATCTCCGATGCCGGCACGCCGTTGGTCAGCGATCCCGGCTATCATCTCGTGCGCACGGCGCGCGCCAACGGCATACGGGTGGTGCCTATCCCCGGCCCGTCCGCCCTGATCGCCGCCCTCTCCGCCTCGGGATTGCCGTCCGACCGCTTTGTGTTCGAGGGTTTCCTCCCTGCTCGCACCGGCGCGCGCCGGACGCGCCTGGCGGAATTGCGCGACGAACCGCGCACGCTGATCTTTTACGAATCGCCGCACCGGATTCTCGACTGCATTGACGACATGGCGCAGGCATTCGGAGCCGAACGCCTCGCCGTAATCGCGCGCGAACTCACCAAGCTCTTCGAGACCATCCATGAGGATACCTTGCCGGGACTGGCCAACTGGCTGCGCATCGATGAAAATCAGCAGAGAGGCGAGTTTGTGATTCTGGTGCATGGGAGTATGCTAGGAAACAGCAGCGAGAGCGAAGCAGAAGCGCAGCGGATTGTGCAGATTCTCATGGCGGAATTACCTGTCAAACA
Organism: Gammaproteobacteria bacterium; assembly: GCA_043740145.1. Classification (GTDB taxonomy): domain Bacteria; phylum Pseudomonadota; class Gammaproteobacteria; order SURF-13; family SURF-13; genus JACPZD01. Next base: position 11,517 of record JAYUCX010000183.1, on the reverse strand, counting down.
AGCTGCGGCGCTGGCCGCGCAAATTACCGGATTGAAAAAGAACGCCCTGTATGACTACGCTCTGCGTCTAAAAGATTCCGAACCGGGCTGAATGGCCAACCTTGGATGATGTCTGACTTACACATGAAGCCCCAGCTCATAGATCCCTTCGGCCGCAAGATCGAATACGTCCGCCTGTCGGTCACCGACAAGTGCGACCTGCGCTGTTTTTATTGCCTGCCCAAAGGCTTTAAGGGCTTCGAAGAACCTGACAACTGGCTTAGCTTCGGCGAGATCGAGCGTATCATCGGCGCGTTCGGCGCATTGGGTGTGAGCCGCGTGCGTATCACCGGCGGCGAACCGCTGGTGCGAAAGAATCTGCCGCAACTCGCCACGCGCTTGTCTGCGCTGCCCGGTATTGATGATTTATCGCTCAGCACCAATGCCACCCAATTGCAGAAGCAGGCGATGGCGCTACGTCAGGCCGGAGTGACACGCATCAATGTCAGCCTGGACAGCCTCAATGCCGGGCGTTTCCACACCATCACCGGTGGGCGGCTGGATCACGTCATCGAGGGCCTCATGGCCGCCAAGGCCGCCGGGTTTAAGCCCATCAAGATCAATATGGTCGCCATGAAAGACGTCAACGATGATGAGATCGAAGACATGGTCGAGTTCTGCATCGCGCATGACTTCACCCTGCGCCTGATCGAGACCATGCCGATGGGCGACACGGGACGCAACGCGGCCGATCACTATTTGGATTTACAGAAGGTGAAGGAGCGGCTGGCGCAACGCTATGAGCTTATCCCTAGCGTCATGCCCGGTGGCGGCCCGGCGCGTTACGTTCAAGTGGCGGGCACCTCTCTGCACATTGGCTTTATCACACCGATTTCACAACACTTCTGCGAGACCTGTAATCGAGTACGCCTTGCGGTAGACGGAACACTGTACCTGTGTCTTGGTCAGGAGGACAAACTGGAACTGCGTCCGTTGTTGCGTGCGGGTATTGACGACGAGGAATTAAAGAACGCCCTGCTGCACGCCATCGCCCGCAAACCCGAGCGCCACGAATTCCGCGAGAAACCCTCGCAGGTAATTCGCTTTATGTCCATGACCGGGGGTTAGTTCGTCTACCCCGCTGACCAATTAGGGGCAGGTCTATCAAAGATGCACATCGCCTACTTCCTCATATTCATAGGATGCAGCGACCATTCGAGACGTCACTCCACTACCCCACTCCAATTGCGCCTTTTGTCGTAGCTCTTTTCGTAGAGCCGGAAGAGAGTTCACATACCCTAAGATCGCGTCTGATCGTTCTTCAGAATAGGGGATTGTCTCGATTTTCTGTACACGTGTCCTAACTCCTGACGCCTTACTTACGGCTAGTTTATCTGCCTCGTCCCGACGCCGTTTTACTCTTAACAACCATTTGTCGCGGTATTTGATGACTAAGTCACTGTTTAGCTTGCGCCCGAAACCACCTTTGATTTGGGTATCGTTATGACATTCTAGACATAGAACGGCTAGATTCTCTCTACCGTTGTTGCTTGGATCATCATCAATATGATGTATCTGAACGGTCTTGCCGCGTTCGTTACATATACAACAGGTTCGGTCCGATGCAAACATCACCTCGGCAGATTGATCCGCTGAAATCGGAATTCTGTTCTTCGTCATGAAGGTGATTGGCAATCTAACTTGGAATAAACACCCTAATATGATGTCACTTATTACGTCAACCTGACACGCAAAATCACAACGGGCTGTAGCATCTCTGATTTTTAACCTCGCTACGCTTAACCCAGTAACAACATGCGTATACCCAGCACGGCCAGGAATATGGCGAAAAAGCGTTTTAATTTATCGGCGGGTAAAGTGTGCGCGAGTTTGGCGCCGAGGGGGGCGAATAGGACGCTGGCGAATGCGATGCCGGCGAATGCGGGCCAGTAGACATAGCCCGTGGTCAACGGGGGAAGTTGCGCCTCATTCCAGCCGGCGATGATAAATCCTATCGTCCCGGCCGCTGCTATCGGCAAACCGCAGGCGGCGGAGGTCGCCACCGCTTGGCGGATACCGATATTGCACCATACCAGGAACGGTACGGTGAGTGTGCCGCCGCCGATGCCGACAATGGCTGATACTACGCCAATCACGCCGCCTGTTGCACTCATGCCTACCCTACCAGGCAGTTGCCGATGCGGAGCGGTCTTGATGCCGAAGCCGATCTGCGCGGCAACCAGTAGTTCGAATACGCCGAAGATGATACGCAGGGTGTTGTTGGGGAGTTGGTCCACGATAGCGGCGCCGAGCAGGGTTCCGGCGATGATGCCCGGGGTCAGTTTAAGGACCACAGGCCATAACACCGCGCCATGCCGGTGATGGGCGCGCACCGATGAGAGTGAGGTGACCATGATGGTGGCGAGCGAGGTACCGATGGCAAGATGCATGATCGTTTCCGGCGGCATTCCCTGGCCGCGAAAGATGAACACCAGGAACGGGACTACAATCAGTCCGCCACCCACCCCGAACAGACCCGCGATGACGCCGACCAAGGCGCCAACCAGCGGATAGAGCAGGAATGTTTCCAAATTATTTAATCCACACCGTTTTAATGTTCACAAATTCGCGTACTCCAAAATAAGACAACTCGCGTCCATAGCCGGAGTCCTTGACGCCGCCGAACGGCAAACGTGGATCACTTTTCACAACGCCATTCACGAACGCAAGTCCGCATTGCAGCCTGCGCGCTAAACGTTCCCCACGCGCGGTATCGCGTGTCCACACGCTGCCGCCTAGACCAAACCGCGTGTCATTGGCGATGCGCACGGCGTCTTCTTCATCGCTGGCGCGAATGACGCACGCCACCGGGCCGAACAGTTCTTCATGATAAGCGCGCGTTTGATGGCCCACATGATCGAGTATGGAGGGTGCATAATAGGCGCCCGGGCCGGGCAAGGGCACACAACCGGTCACAGGTACTGCGCCGTAAGCAATGCTGTCGGTCACTTGCTGGTGAAGCGCATCGCGTTGGCTGATGCGGGCGAGCGGCGCGAGCGTGGTAGTCTCCAGCATGGGATCGCCGGGACTCAGTTGCTCGACGGCGTGCTGGAAGCGTTCGATAAATGCCTCGGCGATAGCAGGCGTGACGATGAAACGCTTGGCGGCGATGCAGCTTTGTCCGGCGTTTTGGAAACGCGCCGTGACCGCATGCTGCACGGTGAACTCAAGATCGGCGTCATCCAGCACGATGAAGGAGTCCGATCCGCCTAATTCCAGAACGAGTTTTTTGAGGTGTATCCCCGCCAGACCGGCGACCTGACGGCCGGCGGCGACGCTGCCGGTGAGGCTCACCGCATGCACGCGCGGATCGGCGATGACCTTTTCAACTTCGTCGCTGCTAATCATCAGGCTCTGAAACACACCCTCCGGGAGTCCGGCCTTGGTAAACAAGGCTTCTATCGCCAACGCGCAGTTAAACACTGTGGAGGCGTGCTTGAGGAGCACGGCATTACCCGCCAGCAAGGCGGGCAGTGCGCAGCGAAATACCTGCCAAAAGGGGAAGTTCCACGGCATGATCGCCAATACCGTGCCCAGGGGTTGAAAACATACGTAGCTGCAGGAGGCATCGGTCGTGACTTGCTCATCGGCCAGCGCCGCTGCACCATGTTCGGCATAGTGCTCACAGCCCCAGGCGCACTTTTCTATCTCGGCGCGTGACTCACGCAGCAGTTTTCCCATCTCTTGGGTAATGAGCCGGGCGAGAAGGTCTTGTTCAGCGCGCAGCAGGGGCGCCAGTCTGCCTAGCAGGCCGGCACGCTCCGCCGGACTATGTCCAGCCCACAGCGGAGCGGTCAGCGCCGCCTTGGCCAGCGCTTGCTCCAACCGCGCCTCGCCCCACGGCTCGACCGATGGCAATGTCTCGCCACTGGCGGGATTGATGCTCATGAATGTCATATAATGCCCCTGTTGAGCTACTCTTGAATGGACGAACCGTCGGCGGGTAAAGTCAGGGTTATTATACGGTGATGAAGCTTTTTGGTTATAGTGGTTTAATTGTCTTGTTGAGCCTCTTCTCGCCGCTCGCAAGCAGCGCCGAGCCGCCCGATCCTGATGCGGTCAATTACGACGCCGAACGTCTGGCATTTTGGGAGGCAAAGCAGGCGCTTGAGGATGGCAACCTGCGTGTCTACCAACAACTACTCGAACAACTGCAAGATTATCCACTGCTGGGTTATTTGCGCTACGAGTATCTGCGCACCCGTCTCGACAAATCGCCCGACAGCGAGATTCAGGATTTCCTTACGCGCTATGGTGACTCGCCGATCGGCGTCCGGCTGCACGAGGCCCGGCTCAATATGCTGGCCGGTGAAGGCCGCTGGGATGCCTATCTACAAGAATATCCGAAGCACCCGCCGGGAAATACGGTGTTGCAGTGCTACGCCCTGGAGGCAAGTCTGCGCACCTCGGGCTCGGAAACCCCTTCTAGCAAGTGGCTGGATGAGGTACAGGGATTGTGGTTGGTAGGTAAATCCCTACCGGCTCAATGCGATCCATTGTTCAAGATTCTGCGGCGCAACGGGCGTTTGACTTCCGAGCTGGTCTGGCAACGCATCCGCCTGGCGATGGATAACCGCCAGCTCAGTCTCGCACAAAGTCTGGCGAGTGATCTTGATAAGCAGGATCGTGCCTGGGTTACGCGCTGGCAGCGGATGCACAAAGACCCGGAGCAGATGCTCGAGCACCCTGATTTAACCGGCGATGGCCCCAAGGCGCGGGAGATTGTGCTGTATGGAATGAAGCGACTGGCGCGTGATGATGCGCAAGCCGCCGCCGGCCAGTGGGAACGGCTCAAGGATGCTTACCCATTCAGCGAAGCGGAACAAGCGGCGGCGCAGCGTGAAATCGCACTCAGGGCCGCCTTGCAACGTCAGCCTGAGGCTCTGGAATGGCTCGCGGCGCTGCAACCGGCGCAACTCGATGACACCGTACGTCAATGGCGAATCAAGGCGGCGCTCGCCAAGCAGGATTGGAATACCGCACTGAATTGGATTGAGGCCCTGCCCAACGAAGAGCGCGACAAGGAGCAGTGGCGTTATTGGCGCGCACGCGCGCTCGAGCAAGGCGCGGCGACTAAGGCTCCAAACGATGCCCCTCAAGGATCGGGCGCTCCTGAAATCTCCGCAGAACAAATTTATTCCGAGCTTGCATCACAACGCAGCTATTACGGTTTCCTGGCCGCCGACCGCTTAGGCCGCTCTTATGAAATTACTCACAAGCCAACACCCATGACAGAAACCGAATTGCGCGACTTTATGTCACGGCCCGGCATGGTGCGCGCCCGCGAACTCTACGAGCTTGGCATGATTACCGAAGCACGCCGCGAGTGGGATTACTTTGTCGCGGCGGCCGATTCGCGTCAGCGGCAACTGGCGGCGGTTGTCGCGCATCGCTGGGGCTGGCATGATCGCGCCATCATCGCCAGCGCCAAGGCGAATTACTTCGATGATCTGGAGGTGCGCTTTCCGGTGCTGTTCCGCGACCAGGTGTTGGCGAGCGCCGAAACACAGGGTCTCGACCCCGCCTGGATCTACGGCGTAATGCGTCAGGAAAGCGCGTTCTCAGTGGATGCCCGTTCCAGCGCCGGTGCACTGGGGCTAATGCAACTCATGCCCGCAACCGGAAAACACACCGCGCAACTATTAAACACACCGTTGCGCGGCACGAGCGAACTGCTCGATGCGGATAAAAACATCCAGTTGGGAAGCGCCTATCTGCGCCAGGTGCTGGATGAGAACAGCAGCGACGTGATACGCGCGACTGCGTCGTACAATGCAGGGCCGCAGCGCGTCAAACAGTGGCTACCGGCCGCCAGCATGCCCGCCGATATTTGGGTGGAAAATGTGCCCTTTACGGAAACGCGCAATTATATCCAGCAGGTCATGGCCTACACTACCATCTTCTATCAGCGTCTCAGCCGTGAAATCATTCCTTTGAAAAAACGGATGCAGGACATCGGTCCCGAATAACCTATTAGTCAGAGACTCCCGTCATGCGGCTGCGCAAAATTTGTATCCTGGGGGGTAGCGGATTTGTCGGGCGACACATCGCTCATACCCTGCTCGAGCAGGATTACGAGATACGTGTGCCCACCCGCCACCGCGAACGGCACAAAGATTTGCTGGTGCTACCCACCCTAGAATTGATCGAGGCCGATATCCACGATCCACAGACATTGACCGAACTATTCAAAGGTTGCGATGCCGTCATCAACCTGGTCGGCCTTCTTAATGAGAAGGGCCATGATGGCAGTGGTTTTCACTACGCCCATGTAGAACTCCCCCGCAAGGTGGTCGAGGCTTGTTCTGCTACCGGTATCAAGCGGCTGCTGCACATGAGTGCGCTCAACGCCGATGCGCTGCACGGGCCAAGCCATTATCTGCGCAGCAAGGGCCGGGGCGAAGATTTGGTTCACAATGCACAAGGCATCCACGTCACCAGCTTCCGGCCCTCGGTGGTCTTCGGCCCCGAGGACAGCTTTTTCAATCGCTTCACAAAATTGTTAAAGATGATGCCGGTGTTTTTTCCGCTTGCCTGTCCCAACGCGCGCTTTGCGCCGGTCTATGTGGAAGATGTTGCACAGGTGTTTTGCCGTGCACTGACGGAACCCGCCAGTTACGGCCAGCGCTACGAACTGTGCGGCCCGCGCATTTACACACTCCTGAAATTGGTCGAGTACACCGCCCATATCATCGGCGTGAAGCGCCGCATCATCGAACTAAGCGATACTCTATCGCGCCTCCAGGCGCGTCTCTTCGAGTATCTGCCCGGCAAACCCTTTTCCATAGATAATTATCTTTCTCTGCAAAAGGACAGTGTCTGTCATGGAGCCGTACCGTTGCCGTTTGATCTCACCCCGACGCCGCTGGAATCGGTAGTACCCATCTACCTTGCACAACAGCGAAGCAAGGCGCGCTACTCCGACTACCGGCGCAGCGCGGGCCACCGGTGACGAGACACTGATGGAGATCTACCAGGTCGGCGGCGCCGTGCGCGACAAGCTCCTCGGTCTACCGGTTACGGATCGCGACTGGGTGGTGGTCGGCGCCACGCCGGCGGAGATGGAGGCGCGCGGTTTCAAACTGGTCGGCGCGGACTTCCCCGTGTTTCTGCATCCCGACACCCACGAGGAATATGCGCTCGCGCGCACCGAGCGCAAGACTGCGCCCGGCTACAAAGGCTTCACCGTGCATGCCGCGCCCGATGTCACCCTGGAAGAAGATCTCAAGCGCCGTGATCTTACCATCAACGCCATGGCGATGCGCGAAGACGGCAGCCTTATTGATCCCTTCAATGGCGCGCAAGATCTGAAAAATAAACTCCTGCGCCACGTCTCGCCCGCCTTTGCCGAAGACCCGGTGCGCATCTTGAGAGTGGCGCGCTTCGCAGCGCGCTTTATGGAGTTTCACATCGCCGATGAGACCAACGCCCTCATGCGACAGATGGTGAAAAACGGCGAGGTGGATGCGCTCGTGCCGGAACGCGTGTGGGCGGAGTTGGAACGCGCTCTGGGAGAAATCCGACCCTCGCGTTTTTTTGAAGTGCTGCATGACTGTAGCGCACTGGAAAAATTATTCCCTGAACTCGAACGCCTCTACGGCGTGCCTCAACCCGCACAATACCACCCGGAGATAGACACCGGCGTACACGTGATGATGGTGCTCGATCAGGCGACCCGCCTATCCAGCGATGCACGGGTGCGCTTCGCCGCACTGCTGCATGATCTGGGCAAGGGTACGACGCCGCCCGCGGAGTGGCCGCGCCACATCGGCCATGAAGAACGCAGCGTGGACTTGGTAAAGACGATTTGCACGCGCTTTCGCATGCCCAACGAGTACCGCGACCTCGCCGTGCTCGTCGCCAGATATCACGGCGACTGTCACCGCGCCGATGAATTACGCCCCGCTACGCTGCTGGAAAAATTGGAAGCGCTCGACGCCGCGCGCCGCCCGGAACGCTTCGAGCAGTTTTTACTCGCCTGCCAGGCCGACATCCGCGGGCGTCCGGGTTATGAAGACGATCCTTACCCGCAAGCCGATATCTTCCGCACTGCCTTACGCGCCTATAGCAGTGTGGATCCACAGCCCCTCGCCACCGCCGGGTTTAACGGAGAAGCGATGGCGCGGGAACTGCGCAACCTAAGGCTGACGGCGATTGTCCATGCATGCCGCAATCAACATGAGCAGGACTGAACCGCCGGATACCAATCATTAGACGGAGGGTGAGCACGCCTTATGTACCCACGCGGAAATTAACGAATACCAGTGGTGGGCACAGAAGCGGTGCCTACCCCCTACCCTGACTCGGCGACCAATACAGGCGTTATGGTCTACAACACCGTGGGACTATCCGGTAATTCGTTGATGTCGGCGCCGCGCTTCGGGTAATGCTTATCCAGATGCGCACCGGCGGCTTTAATGCCGCGAGTCACCCCTTGCTCAAATAGGCCGGAGCGGAAGTCCACCTCCATAACTCGGCAGATTTTTTCCCAGCCTTCGGCGCCGACATGAGCATGGATGCCACGGTCGGCGACGATCTCGACATCACGGTCGGCGAGCAGCAGATAAATCAACACGCCGTTGTTGTGTTGGGTATCCCACACTCGCAGATCAGAAAAAACCTCCAAGGCGCGCTCACGCGCGCTCTGATTTTTGAATAATGGGCCGATGTCAAAACCCGCTTCCACGGCAAAACGAATCTCACCCTGATGAGTGCGCTCCGCCTCACGAATCGCAGCCTCTATCGCGTGCATGGTGGATACCGGAAAGGCGCGCTGCACTTGCCAGTGACCGCTACATAGATGTCTAAGCCAACGTGAGATCTTCATTACCACCTGCCCGACGCGCCACCACCGCCAAAACCGCCGCCGCCCCCACCGAATCCTCCCCCACCGGAGCCGCCACCCCCGCCAAAACCACCGCCAGAGTAGCCGCCACCCCATCCGCCGCGTCCAGTAGCTAAGCCACCGAATAATGCAAACAACGTCATGAGGATACCCAAAAAGCTCGCTATCAAGAACGAACCTATTACAAACCAGACTATCACTCCCGCAATCGCACCAGAGGTCAGTGCAGCAGGGAGGCGGCCTACCATCGCACGTAACAGCGGACTAACAAAAAAGGCCAAGAGAAGGGCTAACGGAAATAATTGTTCAACAGAGCTGGCTGTGGTTTCCGCTGAAGCTGGGGGAGGAGGCGGTAGAGGTTCACCCTCCATGACCTTTATCATTACTTGCACCCCGGCCTGTATCCCACCGTAAAAATCGCCGCTTTTTAAATAAGGCGTGATGACCTCGGCGATGATGCGTTTGGCGATCGCATCGGGCAGTGCGCCCTCCAAACCATAACCCACCTCGATACGCATGGCGCGGTCATTTTTGGCAATCAGCAATAGCGCACCGTCGTCCACACCCTTGCGGCCCAGCTTCCATTGCTCCGCCACACGTATGGAATACTGCTCGACGGCCTCGGGCTCAGTCGTCGGCACGATGAGCACGGCGATCTGGCTGCCTTTTTTAGCCTCAAAGGCCTGTAGAGTTTGTTTGAGATTCGACTTCTGCTCAGCCGTGAGCGTACCGGTCAAGTCGGTCACCCGCGCGGTGAGCGGTGGTACCGCTACCTCGGCATAAGCCACTGCTGTGGCCAGGCAAAACCACAGCAGGGCCTGAAACAGAGTTTTAAGCATTTAGCGCACAGGGGCTCCTGGACGCGGGCCAAAGTCTACCTCTGGTGGCTTGGAAATGATCTCCTCGTCCTTTACCTCGAAGCTCGGCTTGGTTTTGTAGCCAAACAGCTTCGCGGTGAGGTTGCTCGGGAAGCTGCGCACCGTGACGTTATAATCCTGCACCGCTTTGATATAACGATTGCGCGCCACGGCGATGCGATTTTCGGTGCCTTCGAGTTGCGCCTGCAAATCGCGGAACGAGGCATCTGATTTCAGTTGCGGATAATTCTCAGCAACCACCAACAGACGTTGCAATGCGCTGGTCATCTCGCCCTGCGCGGTGAGAAATTTCTGGAAGGCCTGTTCGTCGTTGATGAGTTCGGGCGTCGCCTGTATGGTGCCCACTTTGGCGCGCGCGTTGGTCACGCCGAGCAGCACCTCTTTTTCCTGCGCGGCAAAACCCTGCACCGTCTTAACCAGATTGGGCACCAGGTCGGCGCGACGTTGATATTGGTTCAATACCTCCGCCCAGCTCGCCTTGATCTGTTCGTCGGTGGACTGGAGGGTGTTGTAACCGCAGCCGCTTAACCAGAGGACAGATGATAGTAGCCAGAAGACTAATAAAGTTTTGCGCATGATGATCTCCTTGAAAAATAACGAACGACACCAAAATGGGGACGATCCTATGATAATACAAGAATTTCCTTACAAGCGGTGGCGCAAATCTCGCAACCTGAATCCCAGCAACGGATCGTCGAAATCGCGAGTCAGCGCTAACACCTTGAATGTTTCACCCATTTCACCCGGCAGGGTGAGCCGCTTGATCTGTTCAGCAAGTTGGACACGCTGGCGGACTCCATCGGCAGATGCTACAGAGGCCAGTTCGGTTAATCCACAGCCAAGCAAAAAATTCGCCTGGGTGGTGTAGCCCGCGACTTGCAATCCCGATCTGTAGCCCGCCTCGGCGAGCGCGGTGAAATCCACATGCGCGGTGATATCCTGCAATCCAGGGTATAAAAAGGGGTCGTCATGGGCATGGTGGCGATAATGACCGAGCAGGGTCCCGCAGGCGCGTTGCGGATGATAAAGTTCATGATGCGGATGGCCATAATCAATCAATAGTAACATGCCGCTCTCGATGGCAGCGGCCACCGTCTGCACCCAGGCTGGCGCGGCCAGATTGATTTCGGAACTATATCCCGGATTAAGATCAGGCGACGCAGCGCAAATTTCCGCAATGCGCTCAGCCAAGGCCGGATCGCTTACCGGCCCTGCCCGCCATGCAAACGTATCTTCCTCGCAAGCAACGTAAAGCTCCGATGCCCCTTCCGCATCGAGCTGAAAGCGGTGTACCGGCATCGCGTCCAGAACTTCATTGGCGAATACAACGCCACGCAGTTTTTGCTTTGGAAGTTCATCGAGCCAACTGACGCGCCCCAACAAGTGCGGTATACGCTGTAGTAACGTCGCCCGTTGCCGCTCGCGCAGTTCGGCGCTGATCTCGAGAATGAAATAATGCTGGGGTAGGCTGTTCAATACTTCTAATTCAGCCAGCAAATCCGCAGCCATGACGCCCGAGCCTGCGCCAAATTCCAGGATATCGCCACCCCCCAAGGCTTGCAGAACTTGCCGGCACTGCCGCGCCACACTACGTGCAAACAGCGGTGAAATCTCCGGCGCGGTGACAAAATCTCCGGCTGCGCCGAATTTGTTCAGCCCGGCGCTGTAATAGCCCAGTCCGGGCGCATACAGCGCCAACTCCATATAACGAGCAAAGGTGATTCGACCACCCTGCCGTTCGATCTCATCCCGAAT
>JAYUCX010000182.1:0-5923 GCA_043740145.1 Gammaproteobacteria bacterium | reverse complement strand
GAAGGAGACCGTCGTGCTGGCCGACCAGCTCATGTACACCGGTTTTGCCCAGGCCACCCGTTCCGGGGTCTCCATCGGGGTGGATGACATGGTCGTGCCGGATGAGAAGGGCAAGATCATCGGCGCCGCCGAGAAAGAGGTGAAAGAGATCGAAAACCAATACGCCTCCGGTCTGGTCACCAACGGCGAGCGCTATAACAAGGTGGTGGATATCTGGTCGCACACCAATGACCAGGTCGCCAAGGCCATGATGGACAAGCTGGGCACGGAGATGGTCAAGGACAAGGCCGGCAAGCCCGTCAGGCAGGCCTCGTTCAACTCCATTTATATGATGGCTGACTCCGGTGCCCGCGGCAGCGCCGCTCAGATCCGTCAGTTGGCCGGTATGCGCGGTCTGATGGCCAAGCCGGACGGCTCTATCATCGAGACGCCGATCACCGCCAATTTCCGTGAGGGCCTGGACGTATTGCAATACTTCATCTCCACCCACGGCGCGCGCAAGGGTCTCGCTGATACCGCGCTTAAGACCGCCAACTCCGGTTATCTCACCCGGCGTCTGGTGGATGTGGCGCAGGATCTCGTCGTGACAGGAGATGATTGCGGCACCCGCCAGGGTCTCACCATGAGCCCGCTCATCGAGGGCGGCGACGTAGTCGAGCCCTTGCGCGAGCGCGTGCTGGGCCGCGTCACGGCCGAGGATGTGCCGGTGCCGGGCTCCAAGAAGATCGCCGTCCCCGCCGGGACGCTGCTCGATGAGCGCTGGGTGGACAAGCTCGAAGAGCTCAGCATAGACCAGGTCAAGGTGCGCTCGCCGATCACTTGCGAGACGCAACACGGCATCTGTCGCGCCTGTTACGGGCGCGACCTCGGTCGCGGTCACCCGATCAATATCGGCGAGGCGGTCGGCGTCATCGCGGCGCAATCCATCGGCGAACCGGGCACGCAGCTCACCATGCGCACCTTCCACATCGGCGGCGCGGCGTCACGCGCGGCCGCCGTCAACAGCGTGGAGATCAAATCCAAGGGCAAGGTCAAGCTGCACAACATCAAGCTGGTGCAGCACCAGAGCGGCAATTACGTCGCGGTGTCGCGTTCCGGAGAGCTTACCCTGGTGGACGAGTTCGGCCGGGAGCGTGAGCGCTATCGCGTGCCTTACGGCGCGGTGTTGACGGTCAGCGAAAATGACGAGGTGGTGCCCGGTCAGATCGTGGCGCACTGGGACCCCCACACCCACCCGGTGATTACCGAAGTGGCGGGCCGCATCAGGTTCAGCGACTTTGTCGAGGGCGTCACCGTTCATCGGCAGGCCGACGAGGTCACCGGCCTCACCAGCATGGTGGTCACCGATCCCAAGCAGCGCGCCGCGAGCGCCAAAGACCTGCGCCCGATGGTAAAGCTGGTGGATGAAAAGGGCAAGGATCTGTCTATCGCCGGCACCGACATTCCGGCGCATTATTACCTGCCCGCCGGGGCCATCGTGAGTGTGGAAGACGGCTCGCGCATGGGTGTAGGCGATGTCATCGCGCGTATCCCGCAGGAATCCTCCAAGACCCGCGACATCACCGGCGGTCTGCCGCGTGTGGCTGATCTGTTCGAGGCGCGCAAGCCCAAGGAACCGGCGATCCTCGCCGAGATCTCCGGCACCATCAGCTTCGGTAAGGACACCAAGGGCAAGCAGCGGCTCATCATCACCGGCGCCGATGGCGAACAGCACGAAGAGCTCATCCCCAAGTGGCGGCATGTCACGGTGTTCGAGGGTGAGCACGTAGAGCGCGGCGAGATGATCGCAGACGGCCCGCCCGCCCCGCATGATATCCTGCGTTTGTTGGGTGTACCGGCACTGGCCAATTACATCGTCAACGAGGTGCAGGACGTTTACCGGTTGCAAGGCGTGAAGATCAACGACAAGCACATCGAGGTGATCGTGCGTCAGATGCTGCGCAAGGTAGAAGTGATGGCGTCCGGAGATACCAAGTTCCTCAGGGGTGAACAGGTGGATCGTCCGCGCATCCTGGAAGAGAATCAGCGGGTTACCGCCGAAGGCAAGCAACCGGCCGCCTACGAGCCGATCCTGCTTGGTATCACCAAGGCCTCGCTGGCGACCCAGTCCTTCATCTCCGCGGCCTCGTTCCAGGAGACCACCCGCGTGTTGACCGAGGCCTCGGTGAGCGGCAAGTGGGATGAACTGCGTGGGCTCAAGGAAAACGTCATCGTCGGGCGTCTGATCCCGGCGGGGACAGGCCTGGCCTATCATGCGGAGCGTCACCGTAAACGCCACGGTGCGCCGCGTGAACAGATGCCTACGGACGTGGTGACTGCGGAGATCAGCGGCGACAGCGTGGAGACCCTAGACCAGGCTATACGCGCATCACAGGCCTGATTGCGCGGACCCGACCCTAAACCGGGGTGTATCTGCTTGACAGAGCACCCCTTCTAAAACTACAATCTCGCTTCTTTGATGAGCGAGTTTGGCACGCCCGTCCGCGATGCGGGCGTTGTGCGTCGTGTTTTGCTTTTTTAATAGCGTAAAGACGCTTTCTATATAGAAGCGCGTTCACCAAGCGTCACCGAGCCGGAGCATTATGTCAACCACTAATCAATTGGTACGCAAGCCGCGCTTGCGGCAGCAGGCCAAGAGCACTGTCCCCGCGTTGGGCCAGTGTCCGCAGAAGCGTGGCGTATGCACGCGCGTTTATACCACTACGCCTAAAAAGCCCAACTCGGCGTTGCGTAAGGTGGCGCGTGTGCGCCTCACCAACGGCATGGAGGTGAGCAGCTACATCGGCGGTGAGGGGCACAACCTCCAGGAGCACTCCGTGGTATTGATCCGCGGCGGGCGTGTCAAGGACTTACCGGGCGTGCGCTACCACACCGTGCGCGGCAGTCTGGACACCTCGGGCGTCACCGCCCGGCGTCAGGGCCGCTCCAAGTACGGCGCGAAACGACCCAAGTCGTAACAACCGTGAGGGGTGAGAAGTAAGGTGTGAGGAGGGGCTCCCCACACCTTACTTCTCACTCCTTACTTGCTTGTATATAATTTAAAGGTAACAGGTGTAAGCAATGCCTAGAAGACGAGTCGCCGCAAAACGCATAGTCATCCCGGACCCCAAGTACGGGAGCGAGATGCTGGCCAAGTTTATTAACGTAGTCATGAGCAGCGGCAAAAAATCCGTGGCGGAAAAGATCATCTACGGTGCGCTGGGCCAGGTGGAAACCAAGAGCAAGGGCGAACCCATGGAAGTGCTCGGCAAGGCGCTCGAAAACGTCCGCCCGATGGTGGAGGTCAAGTCGCGCCGCGTGGGTGGAGCCACCTATCAGGTGCCGGTCGAAGTGCGTGCCGCGCGCCGTACCGCGCTGGCGATGCGCTGGCTGGTCGAGGCGGCCCGCAAGCGTGGCGAGAAATCCATGAGCATGCGCCTGGCGGGCGAGATTATGGACGCCTATGAGAGCAAGGGCGCAGCAGTGAAAAAGCGTGAGGAAACTCATCGTATGGCCGAGGCGAACAAGGCCTTCGCCCACTACCGCTGGTAACACTAGTTAAGCGATTTATTTAGATTTATTTATAGAGAGTACAGTCGTGCCACGTAAAACCCCTATTGAACGCTATCGGAACATCGGCATCAGTGCCCACATTGATGCCGGTAAGACCACGACCACCGAGCGCGTCCTTTTTTACACCGGTGTCTCGCACAAGATGGGTGAGGTGCACGACGGCGCGGCCACCATGGACTGGATGCCGCAGGAGCAGGAGCGTGGGATTACCATCACCTCCGCCGCGACCACTTGTTTCTGGAGCGGCATGGGCAAGAACTTTCCCGAACACCGCGTCAATATTATTGACACCCCGGGACACGTAGATTTCACCATCGAAGTCGAGCGTTCCCTGCGTGTGCTGGACGGTGCCTGCATGCTGTTCTGTGCGGTCGGCGGCGTGGAACCGCAATCTGAAACCGTATGGCGGCAGGCCAATAAATACGGCGTACCGCGCCTGGCCTTCGTCAACAAGATGGATCGCGCCGGCGCCGATTTCCTGCGCGTCGTGGAGCAGATCAAAAAGCGCCTCGGCGCCAATCCGGTGCCCCTGCAATTGCCCATAGGCGCGGAAGAGAAGTACGAGGGTGTGGTAGACCTGGTCAAGATGAAGGCCATTTATTGGGACGACGCCACCCAGGGTATGCAGTTCGATGAGCGCGACGTCCCGGCCAACATGCTGGCTGTCTGTAAGGAGTGGCGCGAAAAATTGATCGAGGCCGCCGCAGAAGGTTCCGAAGAGTCCATGGAGAAATACCTCCATGGTATAGAATTGACCAATGAGGAAATCAAAAAGGGTCTGCGTGCGCGTACCCTGAAGTCCGAGATCGTGCCGGTGCTGTGCGGCTCCGCGTTCAAGAACAAAGGCGTACAGGCCATGCTGGACGCCGTCATCGAATACCTGCCTTCCCCCATAGATAAACCCCCGATTAAAGGTCATTTGGACGACGCTGCGGAAACCCTCGCTGAGCGTCATGCCTCGGACGAGGAACCGTTCGCGGCGCTGGCCTTCAAGATTGCGACCGACCCGTTTGTCGGTACGCTGACCTTTTTCAGGGTCTATTCAGGCGTGCTGAACTCCGGTGATGCCTTGTACAACCCGGTGAAGGACAGTAAGGAGCGCGTCGGCCGTATCGTGCAGATGCACGCCAATAACCGCGAGGAGATCAAAGAGGTGCGCGCCGGCGATATCGCCGCGGCGATCGGTCTCAAGAACGTCAGCACCGGCGATACCTTGTGCGACCTCAAGCAGGTTATTACTCTGGAGCGTATGGAATTTCCGGAGCCGGTGATCTCCGTCGCCGTCGAGCCCAAGACCAAGGCCGACCAGGAGAAAATGGGCGTTGCGCTCAGCAAGCTTGCCGCCGAAGATCCTTCGTTCCGTGTACACACCGACGAGGAGTCCGGTCAGACCATCATCTCCGGTATGGGCGAGCTGCATTTGGAAATCATCGTGGACCGCATGAAGCGCGAATTCAGTGTCGAAGCCAATGTCGGCGCACCGCAGGTCGCCTACCGCGAGACCATCCGCAAGAGCGTGGAACAGGAAGGCAAGTTTGTGCGCCAATCCGGTGGGCGCGGCCAGTACGGCCATGTTTGGCTCAAGATCGAGCCGTTGCCGGCCGGCACGGGCTACGAATTCGTCAACGGCATCGTCGGCGGTGTGGTGCCCAGAGAATATATCCCGGCCGTTGACAAGGGCGTGCAGGAACAGATGAAGAACGGCGTCATTGCCGGTTTCCCGCTGGTAGACATTCGCGTCACGATCTTCGACGGTTCTTATCACGACGTGGACTCGAACGAAATGGCGTTCAAGATTGCGGGCTCCATGGGTCTCAAGGAAGGCGTGAGGAAGGCCAGTCCGGTGCTGCTTGAGCCGATCATGAAGGTCGAGGTAGTGGCCCCCGAGGATTATCTGGGTGTTGTGATGGGTGATCTCAACCGCAGGCGCGGACTGGTGCAAGGCAATGACGACTCGCCTGCCGGCAAGATCGTCACCGCCGAGGTGCCGCTCAAGGAGATGTTTGGCTATTCCACTGATCTCCGTTCCGCGACGCAGGGTCGCGCCACCTATTCGATGGAATTCATGAAATACGCTGAAGCACCCAACAGTATCGCAGAAGCAGTCATCAAGAAAGCATCATAAGAGGAGAGTACCGTGTCCAAGGCAAAATTTGAGCGGACCAAGCCGCATTTAAATGTAGGCACGATTGGCCACGTCGATCATGGCAAGACCACCCTGACGGCGGCGCTGACCAAAGTCATGGCCGAGAAATTTGGTGGAGAGTTTAAAGCCTACGACCAGATAGACAACGCCCCCGAAGAGCGCGCGCGCGGCATCACCATCGCCACCGCCCACGTCGAATACCAAAGCGCCAAGCGCCACTACGCC
>JAYUCX010000181.1:0-13644 GCA_043740145.1 Gammaproteobacteria bacterium | reverse complement strand
CCAGAGCTATCGCAATGTCGCGCACCACTACGATCTCGACGAGTGGCTGTTCCGCCACTTTCTTGATCAGGACATGCAGTATTCGTGCGCCTATTTTTATAAACCCGGAATCAGCCTGGAAGAGGCGCAGCGCGCCAAGTGCGCGCACATCATGCGCAAGCTCGATCTCTCCCCCGGTCAACAGGTGCTGGACATCGGCAGCGGCTGGGGCGGGCTCGCCCTCTACCTCGCCGAGCACACAGGGGTTAAGGTCACCGGCCTTACCCTGTCGCGCGAGCAACTGCGCGTGGCGCAGCAGCGCGCCCGCGAGCGCGGACTGCAAGGGCGTGTGGAGTTTCTGTTGCGCGATTACCGCGAACACAGCGGCGCCTATGATCGCATCGTGAGCGTGGGGATGTTCGAGCACGTCGGCGTGCAACATTATCGCCATTACTTCGAGCAGATGCGCCGGCTGTTGAGTCCGGAAGGGGTGGCGTTGCTGCATACCATCGGCCGTTACACCCCGCCCGGCGTCACCAACCCGTGGATACTTAAACACATCTTCCCCGGCGGCTATGTCCCGGCGTTGTCCGAGCTCACCCGCGGCATTGAAGAGAACGGCCTCATCACCTGCGATGTCGAGATCCTGCGCCTGCACTACGCCATGACGCTGGCGGCCTGGCAGCAACGCTTTCAGGCACAGCGCACAGAAATCGCCGCGCGCCTGGGTGAGCGTTTTTGCCGGATGTGGGAGTTTTATCTCGCCGCCTGCGAAGGTTCTTTCCGCTGGCGCGATCTCGTGGTGTTCCAGTTACAGTTGACGCAGCGGCTTGATGTGATGCCTATTACGCGGGATTATCTTTACAGCGAAGAAGAGCGCACTCACGCGGCCGCCGTTGCGCACGCGGTGCGGGGGTAGACGTTAACACATCAGCCGAGCAGCCGTACGCAATTACGTCCCTCTGATTTGGCTTGATACAAGGCGCTATCGGCCTTCTCGAACAACCTCTGCTCGTCATCCTCGCCGTTCAGATACGAGACTCCCATACTGACGGTCATGTTAATCAGCTTGTTGTTGTAATCGCACTCGGACAACTCCACCGTATGGCGGATGCGTACGGCCAGCAGTAGGGCGCCGTCCAGTGTAGTGTTGTTCAACAACACGGTAAATTCCTCACCGCCGTAGCGGAACAAAATATCCGAGGAACGGATACATTCCGTTACGCGCTCCGCCAAGGACTTTAGTAACTTAGCTCAAACTTAAGCGAAAAGCATGCCAACCAGGGTCTTATATAAATTTTATTGTTATTCAATATGTTACAAATGTCATTGATAGTAGAAAGCAGGGCTGGTCAAAAAATTGACGGCGCAAAGTCCCGAATCATTGCCGCACTCACATAAATTCGCCGCTTCTCATTGCCTTACGTGCATCTACCGCGCAGATCCAACACTGTTCTATCCATCCTCTTGCACCTGCCAGCTCCATCGCACTTCCCGTTGGAAAGCATCAAACCGAAATAACTCTATTTTATCATCAGCCCGGCGCAGAGCAGCCTTGATCGGGCGCGTTAGACATGTTAACTTTCTAGTGCTGTGAATCTTTCTCGAACTCTTCAGAGGAGTATAGTGATGATAAAGAAAATCCTCATGTTTTTAAGCATTGCCGTGTTTGCCGCCGGTCTGGCCGGATGTGAAAAGGCGGATATGGACAAGTCCAAAGAAACCACGGGCGAAACGATGGACAAGCCTAAAGACGCCATGGGCGGCGGAGCACCGGCTCCGGCGCCAGCGGAGCCAGCCGCACCTGCGGCGCCCGCTCCAGATGCTCCGGCGGGCGGCGGTTAGTAAGACCCTCCCTGTTGTCTGATGGTTGGCAGAGAGTCTCTGCCAACCATCTATAGAGTTCTTACACTGGCGCGCCGGGTCTAACGGCGCTCTAGAATCTTTAGTGATTCCTACACGACTCACGCATGTCTGTCTCAACCCCTGGCGAGCCTCCCGACGATACTGCGCTTAATGCCGCGGCCGCTGCAATAGGCGCAGCACTGAAACGGCGCGGTTTGATGTTGACCACCGCCGAGTCATGCACCGGTGGCTGGGTCGCTCAAGTACTCACCGGCATAGCCGGCTCCTCGGAGTGGTTCGAGCGCGGTTTTGTCACCTACACCAACACCGCCAAACAGGAGCTGTTAGGCGTGGCGCAGGCCAGCTTGGAAAGATTCGGCGCGGTGAGTGAAGAAGTGGTGCGCGAGATGGCCGGCGGTGCGCTCAAGCACAGTCACGCTAAAGTGAGTCTGGCGGTCAGCGGCATCGCAGGTCCGGGCGGGGGAACACCCCTCAAACCGGTCGGCACCGTGTGTCTCGCCTGGGCGGCCAAGGGAGAGCGCGCGCGAAGCCGCGTTGAGCATTTTTCTGGCAATCGTGAAGAGATACGCCGCAAGGCCGTGTATGCCAGCCTGCAAGGCATGCTGGATTTTATAGGGCACCTCTAGTCTCGGCGTCCCCGGAGGTCTGAATGCCTGTGGAGCTTGCAGCCCCGGTGCCGATGCAACGTCTGTTTTTTGCGCTGTGGCCGCAACATGAGCTACGCGAACAGTCGGCTCGGCTTGCGCGCGATTTGCCTGCACACGGCCGTCCGGTGGCCGATCACAATCTGCACCTTACCTTGGTATTCCTCGGCAATATCACTGCGGATACGCGCAACTGCCTAAGCGCCGCAGCCGCTGCACTGCATGTTCCACGCTTCGCGCTAACGCTGGATCAGCCCGGCTACTGGCCAAAGCCTCGCATCGTGTGGCTGGGGGCCAGCCACATTCCTGACGCACTCCTGGCATTGGTTGAAGGTCTGAACGCCGCACTGACGAAGTGCGGACTGACACCCGAAGGGTGCAGCTATCAACCGCACATCACCTTGCTGCGCAAGGCGGAGCGGCCGAAAGGGGAGTTCCTCGTACAGCCGCTCGAATGGAAGGCCGAGAGTTTTTGTTTGGTCGAATCGAGCAACGAAACCAATGGTGTAGTGTACCGTATCCTCAGCTCGTGGAATTTGGGCTAACCTGTTTCCATTGGTGTGTCCGGGCTATTTCCCCACTCCGACCACGCGCCGGGATAGCCCTTGACGCGCGGATAACCCAGCGCCTTCAGTACCACATAGGTGTGCGAAGAGCGGTGATGAGTTTGACAATAGACGATGACCTCCTTGTCCGGCGTCACACCCAGCTTCTCATACATCGCGCGCAGTTCCTGCATGGGCTTGAGACGGAGGTCGCTCCCAAGGGCTTGTGTCCAGTCCAGATTGACGGCGCCGGGGATGTGTCCACCGCGCGCGGCGCGTTTGTCGGTACCGCGGTACTCGCCCGGTGTGCGCGTGTCGAGCATGACCACACCAGGGTCTTGCAGATGCTCCAAGATATAAGCCTTGTCCGCCTTGGCGTCTTCACCAATCACCGTATGATAGTCGCCGGGCGTGCTCGAAGCGACGCTGCCCGTCACCGGATAACCTGCGGCCAGCCAGCTCTGCAAGCCGCCATTGAGCAGCGAAGTGTACCCGTGACCGATTACTTCCAGAGTCCACAACAACCGGCAGGCCTTCGCGCCCCCCTCATCGTCATAGGCGACGACGTGCTTGTCCGGCGTTAGCCCCACACCCGACAAGACCTTGCTTAGCTGCGCGTCATCCGGCAACAGCCCCATTACGGGTGGACGTGCGGTGACCAGTTGCGCATAGTCCAGGTTCACGGCGCCGGGGA
Organism: Gammaproteobacteria bacterium; assembly: GCA_043740145.1. Classification (GTDB taxonomy): domain Bacteria; phylum Pseudomonadota; class Gammaproteobacteria; order SURF-13; family SURF-13; genus JACPZD01. The sequence goes on along the minus strand of JAYUCX010000181.1, from coordinate 9,916 downwards.
TGTGTTGGCGAGCAAAGCTTTCCGGCTTGCCCAAGTCAACAATCAACAGGCCCTGATCCCCGAGATGCGGGTGTAACTCTGCGGGTTCGATGATGAGTGGTAAACTTACGGGCATGGCGATTCTCCTTATTTCTAATGTTACTATCTTACTTCAATATCGAGCAGAAAGCCGTGGCTTGATTTCAGGTGGCGTCAGCCCCAATTCATAACCCATACGACTAACCCCGAAGAGCAACCATGACAGTCACCGCACATAAAGAAACCCTGGGCTTCCAGACCGAGGTTCGGCAATTGCTGAGCCTGATGATTCATTCGCTCTATAGCAACAAAGAGATCTTCCTGCGGGAACTCATCTCCAACGCCTCTGACGCCATAGATAAACTACGCTTTGAGGCCCTCGCCGATGAGGCGCTGTACGACGGCGACAGCAGTCTCGAGATCCATGTGAGTTATGACAAGACGGCGCGTACCGTGACCGTCTCCGACAACGGCGTCGGCATGACGCGCGCCGAGGTGATAGACCACATCGGCACCATCGCAAAGTCAGGCACCAAAACCTTTCTTGAAAAGCTCACTGGCGACCAAGCCAAAGACGCCCACCTCATCGGCCAGTTCGGCGTCGGTTTTTACTCCTCATTCATCGTCGCCGACCGGGTGACGCTCATCACCCGCCGCGCCGGTCCCGGCACCGAACATGGCGTGCGCTGGGAATCTGCGGGTGAGGGCGACTACAGCATCGAGACCATCGAAAAACCCACGCGCGGCACGGAGGTAATTCTGCATCTTCGCCCTGACGAAGACGAATTCCTCGACGGCTTCAGGTTGCGTAATATCATTCACAAGTATTCCGACCACATCACCGCCCCTATCCTGATGCCCAAGGAAGGCAAAGACCCCTCCGGCGAGGAGACGGTTAACCGCGCTTCGGCCTTGTGGGCGCGTCCCAAGAACGAAATCAGCGCCGACGAGTACAACGAATTTTACAAACATATCGCACACGATTTTGAAAATCCGCTTGCGCATATTCACAGCCGCGTGGAAGGCAAACAGGAGTACACCCTGTTGCTTTACATCCCTTCCCGCGCGCCGTTCGACCTGTGGGAACGCGACAGCCGCCACGGTATCAAGCTCTACGTACGGCGCGTATTCATCATGGAAGACGCCCAACACCTCATGCCGCGCTATCTGCGTTTTGTGCGCGGGATCATTGATTCCAATGACCTGCCGCTCAACATCTCGCGCGAGATCCTGCAAGGCAGCAAGGTAGTGGATTCCATCCGCGCCGCTGCGGTGAAACGGGTGCTGGGGCTGCTGGAGGATGTCGCGGCGAGCGACGCGGAGAAATATGCCAAATTCTGGAAGGAGTTTGGGCTCGTGCTCAAGGAAGGTGTGGTGGAGGACCACGCCAACCACGAGCGTATCTCGAAACTGTTACGCTTCGCCTCCACGCACAAAGACACCGACGCGCAGGATGTTTCGCTCGCCGATTATGTCGCGCGCATGAAACCGGGCCAGGACAAAATTTATTACATCACCGCCGGGACTTTCGCAGCCGCAAAACACAGCCCGCATCTCGAACTGCTGCGCAAGAACGGCGTTGAGGTGTTGCTGATGTACGACCGCGTGGACGAGTGGCTGGCCGCGCACCTCTCCGAGTTCGAAGGCAAACAGTTTCAGTCCGTCGCCAAGGGCGAACTCGATCTCGGCAAGCTGGAGGGGGTGAGCGACACCGAGCAACAGAAAAAGACCGCAGATGAATTCCAGGGTGTGATCGAACGCATCAAGACCGCGCTCGGCGACCGGGTGAAAGAGGTGCGCGTGAGCAGCCGTCTCACTACATCGCCCGCGTGCCTGGTAAGCGAGGCGCACGACATGGGCGCGCACCTTGAGCGCCTGCTCAAGGCCGCCGGGCAGGCGGTGCCGGACAGCAAGCCAATTCTGGAAATCAACGTGGAGCACCCGCTCGTCGTGCGCATCACCAAAGAAACCGACAACGACCGCTTCGCCGACTGGGCGCACATCCTGTTCGACCAAGCCCAACTCTCCGAAGGCGCCCAGCTTGAAGACCCGGCCGCCTTCGTCCGCCGGCTGAACCAGCGCCTGGTGGAACTTGGTGCATAATTTTAGTTAGATGATAAAAACACTATGGATGATATTCGTAATAAGATATTAACGTTCCATACTCAGCTTGAGTCAGACGAAAATCATCGCTACAAGTCATGGGAACACTGTTATAACTACTTTACTGGAAATGAAATTGATGTAGATATAGCTTGTTTGCATATGTCTTTTTATCTGGCCAGCTGGGGAATGTATCGCGGATCAAGTTTCTTGCTTTGGAAAGACTATCTTATTCATAAGGAAGCTGTAGAGCACATCTTACAAAATAAGCATCTTCAAAAAATCAATTACCAAGCCTCGGGAAAAGCGCATGAAGAAATATTTATTCTCATTGACTGGATAAAGAATTGGTATCAAAACAATATCAAAAGCATTAATGGCGTTGCTCGTAAAATTAATGTTACTGATACGCTGGCAACAAAAATAATATTAGGAACTCTTGGTTGTGTTCCAGCATATGATCGTTATTTTATTGATGGATTGAGAGCTAAGGGGTTGGGTTATTCTGGGTTAAAGCCAAACAACTTTCTTGCCGTTGTCAGATTCTATCTGGAAAACAAACAGAGCTTTGATTACGTAAATGCAAAAATACTAGAAAATAGCGGTGTTAATTACCCTCCTATGAAGCTAGTAGACATGTATTTCTGGGAACTAGGTTTCGAAGCTGACAAAAAATCATCTAACCAGGCAAATTCAGCTGACGCCAAAAAGCGGCGCGGCTGATTTGCGACGTTAGATGCCCCTTGCCCAGCAGATTAATCCTGGCCTTGCCTTGAGCCGACTTATACAGCCTATTGGCTCAAATAGCTGATAGCGCTTTTTCGATCACTGCCCGGTCGGCATCCGCAAGCGTTAATGTAAGCGCCATCTGCTGCGCTTGTGTGGACATTTTTTTCCACGTCTTTTGCAGAATCTCGATGATTTTTTGCTCGTCGTGTTTTTGCGCGAAGGCGGAAAAATAATGTTCGAGAAAAACGAGGCAGGCGGTGTCTTCCAGCAGTTGCGCCTCGGGGTCGTTTTTGAGGTTGATCTTTTTCAGTAAATTTTCAGCGCGGGCGATGGTCGCCTCATCGTAACCTGTGTCCTGCATAATCTCGCACGCGGTTTGCGCGTGGAAACGGGCGAGTGCGGTGCGCCACTGGTGATAGCCGCGCCGGTCCATCGGATAGTTGCTGCGCGGTATCGTCCAGCGCCCGATGTGCTGGCTGCGCGCGGCGAGTTGCAGGGGTTCGGAAGCATTGGGCGCTAGGCGCTCGAGCCACGCTGTCATGCGCTCAGCGTAGAGCAGCTCTTTGGGGTATTCCTTGCCCGCAACGATTTCGTGGTTGGGGTCTGCGCGGTTGAACGCGTCCATGCGTTCAATCGCTGCACGAAACCGTGTGTCTAACACTTTTATCCTATGGGCACTTTTCCTGCCGGAGACTGTACGGTCCACTGCCGTAGGTCATGATGTAAAGCATCCCGCCCATCATGGCGAGATTTTTCATAAAACTATTGTACTGGTCGGGGTCCGCCCAAAACGGATGGAAAATTAGCGTCACAGGGATTAAAAACAGGAAGATGATAAACGCCGCCCAACGCGCATAAAAGCCCAGGGCGATCAATAACCCGCCGCCCATCTCAATCAGGATGGTAATACCAAGAGCTATACTGGTCAAAGGAATGCCCTTGCTCGCCATAAAACCCAGCGTACCTTCCCAGCCGGTCAGTTTACCGTAACCTGCCAATATGAAGATCAAAGCCAGCAATAGACGTCCCGCAAGCGGGCCATATTTATTTAACAACGTACATACGTTCATGATCCATACTCCTTTGTTAAGGTTATTTAGAGAGTCATGCGCTATCAGTGTACCGGCTCAGGATAAAAATAAACAGACCGACTCGGCACCATGCCCATATTCAGACATCGAACTTTTTCACCCATTTGAAATCATACTTCTCAGAATTCATCGCACTTGGGGATCCCCACACAGTTTCCACTTAAACATATCACATCCAACCCACACGATTTTGCCTATCAGATTCGGATTCCCCGCCACAAGGAGCGCAGTTCAATCATGAAATGTATTTATTCGATATTAATCGCCGCCCTGGTGCTGACGATAAGCCCGCTGTCACACTCAGCCCTGCCCGCCGCTGATGGCCAAGGACAGCCCCTCCCCACACTCGCCCCAATGCTGCAACAGGTCACGCCCGCAGTGGTCAATATCTCCACGCGCGGCCGCATGCGCATACAGGATAATCCGCTGCTGAACGATCCCTTCTTCCGCCGTTTCTTTGATATCCCGAACATGCCGCGCGAGCGGCCGACCCAGAGCCTAGGCTCGGGTGTGGTCGTGGATGCGCAGCGTGGCTATGTGCTGACCAATAATCATGTGATTGCCAACGCCGATGAAATTACAGTCACCCTGCGCGACGGGCGCAGCCTCAAGGCCAAACTGATCGGCACTGACCCAGAGACGGACGTAGCGGTCATCCAGGTTCCGGCCAAAGATCTTACCGCGCTGCCGCTCGCCGACTCGTCACGCCTGCAGGTCGGTGACTTCGCAGTCGCCATCGGCAACCCCTTCGGCCTGGGTCAAACGGTCACCTCGGGGATTATCAGCGCTCTCGGCCGCACCGGTTTGGGCATCGAGGGTTACGAAGACTTCATCCAGACCGACGCCTCCATTAACCCCGGCAATTCCGGCGGGGCGCTGGTTAATCTGCGTGGGGAGCTGATCGGCATCAACACCGCGATCCTCGCGCCCGGCGGCGGCAATATCGGCATCGGTTTTGCGATCCCCATCAACATGGCCCGGGACATCATGACGCAACTGGTGGAGTCGGGTAAGGTGCGCCGGGGACGTCTGGGACTGCAGGCTCAGGACCTCACGCCGGAGCTGGCGCAGGCCTTCGGCCTGCCCTTGACCGACAAGAACCAGCAAGGCGCTGTCATTGCCCAGGTCACACCAGGCTCTCCCGCCGCGCAGGCCGGCCTTAAGCCCGGCGACATCGTCACCGCCGTTAATGGGCAAGCGGTACGTGATTCCGGCACGTTCCGCAACGCCGTCGGCCTGCTGCGGATCGGCAAACAGGTCAAGCTCGATATCCTGCGTGACGGGCGCACTCAGACCGTCGCCGTGGATATCGTTGAGCCTCCGGCGGCGCAAAGTGATAACACCCCCGAGGACCCCCGCCTCGCGGGCGTGTTGTTCGGCGCGGTGGATGAGCGTTCCGAGCTGTTCGGAAAACTGGAGGGCATCCCAGTAGTCGAGGTTCAGCCGGAGAGCCGCGCGGCTGAGGCAGGCCTTCGACCCGGCGATATCGTTACGGCGGTGAACCGCAACTCAGTGCGCACTTCGCAGGATCTTGCCGATGCGGTCGAGCGGAACAAAGGCTCGCTACTGCTTAACGTCAGACGCGGCGCGGCCGCGCTGTTTATCGTGATAAAGTAACTACTGCGTTACCTGATGCGACACCCCAGCATGGGGGCAGCCACGCCGCGGGTATGTGGATACCGGCGCCCGGTTTCTTGTGCTGCACAGGGACGTGCGAATGTCGCGGGCGCATGGATGCGCAGGAGCGACATTATGCTTTGCTGAAAACCTCGATATCGCCCGGCTTGCGCAGCATCTTGTCCACCTCGCCCCGGTGCTGTTCCTCTTTGTAAATCATGTCACGGACATATTCCTCCAGCCAGACCGAGCGGTCCTTCACCAGATTCAACAGTTCCTGGTACGCCTTTAGGGCCACGCTTTCGTGTTCCAGCGATTCGCGCAGGATATCGCCAATGTCGTGCTTGTGGGTTTCCAGCAGCGGACCGATGGACAGCGAGGGATGCGCCCCGAGTTGGGTGATCAGCTCACCCGCCTGGTGGGCATGGGATAAGCCCTCGTTCGCTTGCTCGAGCAGCCAACTGACAATCGGGATGCGGTTGTAGCCGTACACCATCAGCGAATAATGACTATAACGCACCACGCCTGCCAGTTCGAGCTCCAGGATCCTGTTCAGAACTTCTACTACAGCCTTCTTATCGAACTCCATATTCGTCTCCAAAATAAATTACACTCATTACAAACCGTCGGGGCCAGTACACTTGCTACTTTGTCCGTTCACGTTCAAACCCGGGCCGGACGCGGTTTTGGACACAGGCAAATTAATAAGCAGTATTGGTTTGTTGAAATTATCATAAAGTAACCTGCGTGGGCTACTTGATGCGGTGCTCCAACATGTGCGGCATGCCGCAATCGACTGCCTCGACAGGGCAAAGCCTGTTACTTTATCACCAACTTACCGGACATGCCCTTCTGAAAATGATCCACGGGGTTGGTAGCATGACAGGCGATAGGAAACTCCCCAGCCTTCTCAGGCGTGAAACGCAACACCACTTTGCCGCCAGGGGGAATCTCGATTTCCTCCAGCCCCGTGGTCTCGGCCACGACACCCCGGGTTTCCATATCCACCGCCTGATCGAGCAAGGCCTTGGTAATGAATTCATGCACTACCTTTCCGTTATTTACCAGCGTGAGTTGAGCCGGCTTACCTGCCTCAAATGTCGTCAGGGCGGGCTCAAAGTGATACTCTTTCAGATAAATCGTGGCTTGCTGCAGGGCGCCAGTGTGAGGTTTTTCTTCGTGCGCCGACACGTTGCCCCCTGTGCCATGGCTCACTTGTGGCTCTTCCTCGCTCGCCATGCCCGCGATCGGGGCAACCAACAATCCGCTCAATAATAATATGGCTGTCATTCTAGACGTCATAGTCAACTCCTTAATTTACCAGTTGTTAAAAGAAGGGGGCGTGGTGCGCCCCACAGGGAGAGTACTGCTTTTTAAAGCCCATAGCCCGATCAGCGCGATTACTGAGACAAGGGAATCTCAAGCCGGACACCGATAACCGTCGCGTTGCTTAGCTGTGGATCGGTATTGGGGTGAATGATGTACTGAATATCAGGCTGTATCGCAAGCCACGGGGTTATCTGTGCGCGATAGGTGAGCTCCAGACCTGTTTCGTTTTCCTGCGCCGGCGTGCCCGCATCGCGTTGCGACTGCCGGTACTTGGCGCCGTTATGGGCGATACCGAATGAGAAGCCTAGCTGATCGTTATCGCGTCCCGCTATCAGGCCAGTGTAGACCGCCCCCACGTATAGGGCTTGATCGAAACGATTGACATCGGCATTGGCCACGCCGTAACGCAGAACCGCCGCGAGGCCTTGAGACGTATCAACCTGCTCGTGGTAGAGGCTCTGTTCCGCTATAAAATAAACGCCGCTGTTGTTGTTGCGGCGGATGGGATCTCCTGCACCGTCCACATCAACCAGATCATCGAACTTCGAGGTGTAGTGCCATACACCTATCGCGAATTTGCCGAAAGGTTCAGTGGTTTTGTCGTCTCTGTCGCGGTCCGTTAAAAACACCTGGCCGTGATTGCCGCTTAAATAGCCCGCCTCGGCGACCACCAAGACGCCGTCGCCTTTGTTGAACTGAATATGCGTCCCATGCGGATTATTCGGGTCGCCCGGCACTCCATCGAGCACCGCTGCCTGTACATAAAAATCCGGGGTGGGCTGCGCCTTGACGCGGAACGCTACCGAAGTGGTGGGGAAGATGGAGGGGCCATTGAGTCCCGTCTGGGAAAAATCCGTCCCTATCCCTGGCGCGGGATTCAGAAACAGGCCGGCGGTATCGTTAACATAAAACTCGGAGTTTAGATCATACAGCCCGGCGAGCAGTGAAAGCCGGTCATCCCACAGTATCTGCTGCACCCACGCCTGATAAAGCTTGGCGGTATTGGTTTCGACCTCAATATTGTCTATGCCCTGGGCCGTGCCAGCGTAATGTGCATTGGGTTTACCGCCCAGGCTGCTAAGGCCGTACAGAAACAGGCTGCCGCCACGCCAGCCGAACAGCTTTTCCGCATCAAATGTCAGCTTGAGGTCGAGATTGCCGAGCACATCCGTGCCGCGCTTAATTCCGCCCGATACATTGGACATGACATCGGCCTTATACACGACATCGAGATCCACGGCCTCATCCAACTGTTTCGCATCCTCTGCCTGGCATACGCATGCACCAAGCATCAGTAATAGAAGGACTGTTAAATTTTCTTGTCTCCCCATGACACTGCCCCTAAATCAAACCTAAGTGATAATGATTATCACTAAGTTTAATGAGTTTGTAAAGTAGGCGGTGAAAAATTTTCTTTGGGTTAAGGTTTCTGCCGTTACCCCGGCCGCCTTGCTATCAGAAAGGTTTGACTACACCCAGAATAACAATGGCTATTAGTACCAGCACCGGCGCTTCATTGAACCATCGGTAAAAGACGTGGCTGCGCCTGTTGCGGCCATGCCTGAAGTCCAGCATGAGCTTGCCGCAGTAAATGTGATAGGCGATCAACAGGGCGACTAAGAGTAGCTTGGCGTGTAACCAAACCGTGTGGGAATAGGCCGCCCAGGCGTAATCCCATAGCAGCCACAGGCCAAAAAGGACGGTCAGCACCGCCCAGGGGGTAATGAACCAAAACAGCTTGCGTTCCATGATGACAAAGCGCGCCTGGCCGGGCGCATCGCCGCATAGGGCGTGGTAGACAAACAGGCGGGGAAGGTAAAACAAACCGGCAAACCAGCTCACCATAAAGATGATGTGGAAGGCCTTGACCCAAAGCATCTCAACCCCCTCTACGGGCACCTCTAAAAATCCACTAAAGCCGCGCTGGCGGCGTTGAAAACGGGCTCAAAATACTCATTTACTCCGTGTAAACTCCGCTTTCTCGCCCGTTTCCGCCTTGCCATCATCGGCTTGATTGAAATTTTTAGAGGGACCCTACAACTCGCGACGGCTCACGTTGCGCCTTCTTAAACGTCCGAAAGGTGTATTGGCGTGTCGCGCAACTTCGCTCAGATGTCCAGATGGGCGACGGAAAGCGCATTCTTTTCGATAAACTCGCGGCGCGGCTCCACTTGATCGCCCATCAGAGTGGTGAAGATCTCGTCGGTGGCGATGGCGTCTTCCACCCGTACGCGCAACAGCCGGCGCATTTCGGGATTCAGGGTGGTTTCCCACAGCTGCGATGGATTCATCTCACCCAAACCCTTGTAGCGCTGGATATACAATCCGCACTTGGCCTCGTCCATCAGCCATTCCAGGGCCTGCTTAAAACTGTAGACCTCTTGTGTACGTTCGCCCCGCTGGATATGGGCCCCCCCACCCAGCAAGCCCTCGAGCTGCTGACCGAGGGCCACCATACTGCGATACTCCCCCGAAGCGAAAAAATCTCCGCCCAGGGTCTGTTGCACACTGAGTCCATGACTGGTGATGGTAAGACGTGCGTGCTGCGCGCCGGTCTCTTCGTCCTGTTCCAGAGCAAGCTGATAACGCACCAAGGCGCCCATCCCATTCAAGCGCCTCTCCAACTCTGTAAACCAGGCCTGCGCCTTGACGCGATCACGCAAAGCAGCGGAATCCAACTCAGGAAGATAGATCATCTTTTCCAGCGCGGCGGGAGCATAACGCCGCGCGAGGCGCTTGATGGTCGCCATGACGGCCAGATAACCTTGCGCAAGATCCTTCAATCCCGCGCTGCTAACTGCGGTGCCGTCCTTGCTCACATACAGGCTCGCCTGTTCCAGGGCGGATTCCAGCAGGTTGGTGTTCAATTCGTTGTCGTCCTTGATGTAACGCTCCTGCTTGCCCCTCTTGACTTTGTAGAGCGGCGGCTGGGCGATGTAGATATGTCCTCGCTCGACAAGCTCTGGCATCTGGCGGTAAAAAAAGGTCAACAACAGGGTGCGGATATGAGAGCCGTCCACATCGGCGTC
>JAYUCX010000180.1:0-2493 GCA_043740145.1 Gammaproteobacteria bacterium | reverse complement strand
TCGCCCATCGCGCCCTTGTCTTCCAGCGCGGCGAGTACGAACAGCTCGCTGGAGATGTATTGATCCTTGCGCTGCTGGGCGAGTTTGTCGGTGACGTTGAGCAGGCGCGCGAGATCATTGGAGATGTGCACCTCACCCGCCGCGCCTTCCACCTTGGGCAGGCGGTCCAGGGCCTCGCCCAGTTGCGAACGCAGGCGGTTGACGTTGACGTCGGCTTGCGTCAATAAATGGCGCACGCTGCCGCCCTCCTGATCCAGCAGCGCGGTCATGAGGTGCGCGGGTTCGATGAACTGATGGTCGCGCCCGACCGCCAGTGACTGCGCCTCGGCAAGCGCCATCTGGAATTTGCTGGTGAGTTTGTCCATGCGCATAGGAGTTTCCTTTCGTGTGCAGATGTGCGTGGATATGAGGGCCCGCCTCGGCTATTTAAAGGGCACCTCTAAAAATGCGTCTTTTGCTCCAATACTGCGTTGCAGCTTGTCTGCGCTGCTCACATACTGGCGTGTATGCTGCGCTGCGCCTTGTCTTGAAACAAAATCCATCATTTTTAAAGGTGCCCTAAAGGGCTTACACATGCAGGGCCAGCTCTGCGCCATAAATCACCGCGATGCCCAGTGCAATCAGGCTGATTTGCTGCACGGTCGCGCGCAGTTGGGTGCGCTCGTGTAGTCCTGGTATCAAGTCCGCCACGGCGATATAGATAAAGCTGGCCGCCGCCACGGCCAGGACATAAGGAATGATGTCCTGTAGGGAGGACAGGCTGTAATAGGCGAGTATCGCGCCCAGCACGGTGGCGAGGCTGGACAGTACGTTGAATAACAGCGCCTTGGCGCGGCTAAAACCGCTGTGTAGCAAGACGACGAAATCCCCCATCTCTTGCGGGATTTCGTGGGCCGCGACAGCCAGGCTGGTCACTACGCCGAGATGGACATTGGTCAGAAAGGCTGCGGCGATCAATACGCCGTCCACGAAGTTGTGGATGCCATCGCCGAGCAGGATCAGAGTGCCTGCGGCGGGATTGTGATTTGTTGGAGGATGGACATCGTCGCCGGCATGGCTACCGTGATGATGGTGGCGCCAGAGCACCATCTTCTCCAATAAGAAAAAACCCAACATGCCGAGCAACAACGCCCAAGCGACATGGTAAGCGTCCACGTCTTTGGATTCCAACGCCTCCGGCAACAGGCCGAGCAGCGCCGCCCCGAGTAGCGCGCCCACTGCAAAGCTCACCATCGGGGGGAGCAGGCGGGTGAGTAACTGCTCCGGCAACAGCAAGAAACCGCTCGCGGCGATGACGCTTAACACGCCGCCCACCAGGCTGAAAACAATGATCCAGGTAAGGAGTTCCATTTAGCGGGTCATAATCCAAGAAATAGTGGCAAGTAGCAAGTAGCAAGTTACAAGGGTTTTTTGCCACTTGCTACTTGTCACTTGAAACTTGCTACTCGTTTTTCATCCATATCAGCGTCGCCATGCGCCCCGTCACGCCGTCGCGCCGGTAGGAATAAAAGCGTTGCGATTCGCTGTAGGTGCACCACCCGCCCCCATAAATCCGTGTGACACCCTGTGCGTTGAGGCGTTGCCGGGCAAGGTGATAAAGGTCCGCCAGCCAGCGTCCTGGGGGGCTGGGCCGGAAGGCGTGTTGCACCGCTGGATCATGGGTCACGAAAGTCTCCCGTACCTCGTCGCCTACTTCGAAGCTGAGCGGGCCGATGGCCGGCCCCAGCCAGGCCATGAGCTGACGGGTGTCGCCTACGTGTTGCAGGGCCGCCTCGATGACGCCCGCAGCGAGCCCACGCCAGCCCACATGCACGGCGGCGACGCGCGAACCTTGCTCGTCACACAGCAGCAGCGGCAGACAGTCGGCGGTGAGCACCGCGCATACGACACCGGTCTCGCGGGTATACGAACCATCGGCCTCGGGTGTCCCGCTGACGCCGGCCGCATCCACAACGCGGGTTCCATGCACCTGTTTGAGCCACACCGGTTCGGCAGGCAGGTCTAACGCTTGTTTCAGCCGGGCGCGATTTTCCGCGACCTTTTCTGTATCGTCGCCCACATGCCCGGCCAGATTGAAAGAGTCAAAGGGCGGCCCGCTCACGCCGCCGCTACGAGAGGTGCTACAGGCGCGCACCCGCTGTGGCGCGGGCCAGTCGGGGATGATCCAGTCACCGGCGCCTCGAATTTTTCGAGGTTCCGTCATGGTGCCGAGAGGTCGGCATCGTTGTCTTCCTTCAGGACTTGGAGCAATTGCCGCACGTCCATCGGCAAGTGCATCGTCCATTGCATCAACTCGCCCGTGCTGGGGTGTATCAGCCCCAGACTCGCGGCGTGCAGGGCCTGGCGCTTGAAGTGGCGCAATGTCTCGATGAGTGCCTCGCTCGCCCCGGGTGGCAGGCGCAGGCGTCCGCCGTAGTCGGGATCGCCGATGATCGGGTGGCGGATGTGGGCCATGTGTACGCGGATCTGGTGGGTGCGGCCGGTCTCCAGTTG
>JAYUCX010000179.1:0-2493 GCA_043740145.1 Gammaproteobacteria bacterium | reverse complement strand
ATTCGATGCTTTTTAACGTTGCGCTCGGCTTTCTTGTGATCCCATTCGAACCGCATTGGATAATTCTAACTTATTCTGAGTTTTTACGCCTCTCGACTACTATGACTTGCCACGCGGGCGAGTCAACACGTTTTGTTCCAGTAGTAAATTAAGCGTATAACGCACGCCGAAGCCGGTGATGTCGGTGGGGATGTGGGCGAGGCCGCCTTTGTGGTTGCCGCTTGCCAAGTCCACGTGCAGCCAGGGGATGGTTTTATCCACGAAGCGGTTTAAAAATCTTGCGGCGAGGATATGGTCGGCCTCGCCTTCGATGCTGCACTGTTTGATGTCGGCCACTTTGCTTTCGAGTTGGGTGTCGTAATCTTCGTCCATGGGGAAAGGCCAGACACGTTCGCCGCTTGCCCGTCCGGTTTCAATCAGTGTTGGGATCAGGTCAGGGCGATTGGTGAACGCGCCGCTGTAGGTGGTGCCGAGCGCGTTTACGCACGCGCCGGTGAGGGTGGCGTAATCAATCATAAAGCCGGGTTTTTTCTTACTGGCCAATGCCAGGGTGTCGGCCAATATCATTCTGCCTTCGGCATCGGTGTGGACTACTTCTATGGTTGTGCCGTTTGCAGCGCGTACTACATCGTTTTGTTTGTAGGCGTTGGGGCCGATGTGGTTTTGCGCCAGCGCGAGCCAGCAGTCCACGGGAAAGTTCACCTTAAGCTCGGTAAGCGCAAGTAAGGTGCCGAGCGCGACCGCGCTGCCTTCCATGTCTTCGTGCATGCCCAGCATGTGCTTGGCGGGTTTGAGGTTGGTGCCGCCGGTATCAAAGCAGATGCCCTTGCCAACCAGCGCCACAGCGGGTTTGCGGCTGCCGCGAGCGGGTTCGTAACGCAGATGCACGATGCCCGCATCGGGCTTGGGGCTGCCTTGCGCGACGGCCAGAAAGGCACCCGCCTTGAGGCGTTTAAGGGCGGCAATATCGAGGAAACGCATGCGCCAGCCGTGGTGGCGCGCCAGTTCCGTCACGCGGCGGCGGTAAGAAGCCGGAGTGAGTTCGTTGGGTGGGAGGGCGGTCAAGTGACGCGCAAGATTGTTCCCTTCGGCTTCGGCGTAGCTGCGGCGCAGGTCTAACGTGACGCCAAGTCCATATAACTCAATCGCGGTCAGTTCCATGCGCTTATTCTTTTTGGTTTTGAAATCCGGGAGCGAGTAAGCGCCCGCCAGCAGAGCGGCCACCAGGGCCTCGCTCACCCTGGCGCTGAGTGGGGCATTGAGTCCGGCGAGGCAAAGCGTGATACGGCCGGGCTGGCGGGTAAGTACGCTGCTTGCCAATTTCCGGGCGAGGGTGAGCAACTCGAAGCTCGTCATCTCCGCGCTCACCGCCCCCAGCACCACATGGGTGCCCAGCGGGTTGGGCAGGTGGGTCACGTAGGGGGTACTGGTGAGCCCCTCGATGTCTGCGGCGGAAAGGCGTTTTTTGAGTATATCCGCGTAAACAAAGACCGGCCATCTGCCCTTAACCTGCGCCTTGGGGATGACAATAATAAGCTGAGAGAGGCGATCGGCCTCACGGGAGGTTAAGGTCTTAGTGTGTTGTTTTAGCTTGATTTTATCTTGCATGAACGATCTGCTCTAGTGGTTGCGCGAGGGCGGTTTTCCTTGACCTCGCGGGTCAAAACCCGCATCATATCGCGGTTATAGCTTTGGGGGCACACCTATATTTATGTATATCACAAAATCACTGGATGAGGCTCAGGCACCGCATGTTTTAAGTGTGGCTGACAAGAAGCGTCTGCTGCGCGAGATGCTGTTTGCGCGCCGTTTCGAAGAGCGTTGCTATGAGGCGTATGTCGAGCGCAAGGTCGGCGGCTTTTTGCACCTCTATCCGGGGCAAGAGGCCTGCGCGCATGGCGTGCTGGAGGCGGCGCGCCCCGGTCAGGATTATGTCATCACCGGCTACCGCGATCACGTGCACGCGATCAAGTGCGGCGCCGACCCCAAGGCAGTGATGGCGGAACTGTACGGCAAGGAAACCGGCGTGTGTAAAGGCCGCGGCGGCTCCATGCACATCTTCGACGTCGAACACCGCTTCATGGGCGGCTACGCCCTGGTGGGCGGGCCGTTCCCGCTCGCGGCCGGCATGGCGAAGGCGATCAAGCTCAAGGGCGGCGACGAAATCGCGATTTGTTTCCTCGGCGAGGCTGCCAACAATCAAGGCACCTTCCACGAGACGCTCAACATGGCGAAGGTGTGGAATCTCCCCGTATTGTTCGTGTGTGAAAATAATCTGTACGGTATCGGCACGCGCATCGACCGTTCTACTGCGGTGCTCGATCAATACAAGCGTGCGGCTGCCTATGACATCCCTGCGGCGCAGGCCGACGGACAAGACATTGAAACCGTGTATGCGGCGGCGAAGATCGCCGTGGACCACGTGCGCGGCGGCAACGGGCCGTATTTCCTGGAGCTGATGACCTACCGTTATCGCGGACACTCGATGTCCGA
>JAYUCX010000178.1:0-13756 GCA_043740145.1 Gammaproteobacteria bacterium | reverse complement strand
ATCCCCGCAGGCCTGATGACCTGCATCACCGGCGTATCGGGCTCCGGCAAATCCACCCTCATCAACGATACCCTGTACCGCTTGGTCGCGCGCGAACTGCACGGCGCCTCTGAAGAGCCCGCGCCCTACACCTCCATCACCGGCCTCGAACTGTTCGACAAAGTAGTAGACATAGACCAAAGCCCCATCGGCCGCACACCGCGCTCGAATCCGGCGACTTACACCGGTCTGTTCACACCCATCCGCGAGCTGTTTACAGGTACTGCGGAGGCCCGCTCACGCGGCTACACGCCGGGACGCTTCAGCTTCAACGTCAAGGGCGGGCGCTGCGAGGCCTGTCAGGGCGACGGCCTTATCAAGGTGGAAATGCACTTCCTGCCCGACATCTACGTCGCCTGCGACATATGCAAAGGCAAGCGCTACAACCGCGAAACCCTGGAGGTCCGTTACAAGGGTCACAACATCCACGAGGTGCTGGAGATGACGGTGGAAGACGCGCGGGTATTTTTTGACGCCGTGCCGACCATCGCCCACAAGCTACAGACGCTCATGGACGTCGGCCTTTCCTATATCAAGCTCGGCCAGAACGCCACCACCCTCTCCGGCGGCGAGGCGCAGCGCGTAAAACTCTCACGCGAACTGTCGCGCCGCGACACCGGCAACACACTGTACATCCTCGACGAACCCACCACCGGCCTGCACTTCCACGACATCGAACAATTGCTCGGCGTGTTGCACAGCCTGCGCGACCGCAACAACACCATCGTCGTCATCGAACACAACCTCGATGTCATCAAGACCGCCGACTGGGTGATAGA
The DNA here is from genome assembly GCA_043740145.1 of Gammaproteobacteria bacterium. GTDB lineage: Bacteria > Pseudomonadota > Gammaproteobacteria > SURF-13 > SURF-13 > JACPZD01. The sequence goes on along the minus strand of JAYUCX010000178.1, from coordinate 12,938 downwards.
CCTCGGCCCCGAAGGCGGCGACAAGGGCGGTGAGATCATCGCCACCGGCACCCCCGAACAAATCGCCGCACAGCCCCATTCCTACACGGGTCAATATCTGAAGCTTGTATTAGAGCGTGTCTAACAGCTTACCCTCCAGATAAACCCCACTCCAGCCAAGTAGATACCGTCTCACTTGACAAGCGAGACGGTATCTACTTGACTAACTTCTTCTCGTCAAATTCGTAGTCGGTCAGCTTGCCGCCTGGATAGATGCGCGCGGTAACCTGTTTTGGATCGCCGAACACCACCACCACGCTCTTCCATTTTCCCGCGATTTCATCCGTGATCGGAAAATACAGGGTCTCCACCTTGTTCTTGGTGAACTTGCCGGGCTTGGCGAATAACGTCACCTCACCGTCAGGAGTTTTGAAGCCCGCTGCGGGAGGGTTCTCATACTTGACGAGTAGGTTTTTGTCCTGATCATAAAAGTAGGCGCGAATAAAAGTACCAATGGCAGACAGGTTCTTATCGGTTGCCAACCTCACTTCAATCTCATGCAACCCCTCCACCCAGTGCAGGCCCAGCAATATCCAGTGCCCGGGCTGGGTTTCTTTAACCTCTTTTATGATGTAGCTACCGGCATGGGCGGGCGCCACCAAAACTGGCGCAGTAAGGGTTGCAGAGACGATCCAGGCATAAATTTGCTTACTCACCAGAGGCTCCTTTATAGAGTTAAGTTGCTGTCAGTGTACACTTAGAGGCAACTTGTCGTTTGGCCACGAACAGCGTTCATAATTTATATTAAAAACAATAGCATAGCCAAATATATCGGCAACAAGACAGTCATCTCTCGGGGTGTGCTCGCGAGGTAAACCTACCCGTCAGACTGTTCAGGAAGGCGACGATGTCCTCCACCTGCCGATCGGATAATTCTTTCCTGAGTTGCGTCACCGCCATCACCCGCACCGCTTCCTCCAGGCTGGGGACGGTTCCGGTGTGAAAATACGGCGCGGTGAGTACGACGTTGCGCAGAGTCGGCACATGAAATAACCGTTTATGAATGGGGTCCTTGGTCGCCTCATAACGGCCCAAGTCGTCCGTCACCAGGGTATACTTTTGGTCGTATTCACTGCCTAGGTAATTGGGGAATAACTCATAGAACCCCTCCCCCATCGGCACCGGCGGGCCTGAGAAATTGTCGCCGAAGTGGCAGGCGACACAGCCGGCCGATTTAAATTCCTCCATGCCGCGCACGGCCTGCTCGCTCAAGGCCTGTTTATTACCCTTCACATAACGGTCAAAGGCGCTGTCCGGCGTCACCAGCATGCGCACAAAGCTGGCAATGGCCTTGACGATGTTATCGAGCGTCACGGCATCTCGCGTACCAAAAGCCTTGATAAACTGCTTACGATATCCGGGCATACGCCGCACCGCCTCGACCACCTTCTGTTCGTGAGACATAGCCATCACGGTGGGATCGAAGAAGTGGTCCTTAACGGCGGCTTCCAGACTCTCCGCCCTGCCGTCCCAGAACTGCACGCTCTGATAAGCCGCATTTAATACCGTCGGTGTGGAACGCCGCCCCGCCTTGCCGAGGGCGCCGGTGGAGAGCGGGCGGTGGTCCACCCCGCCGGTCTTGAGGTTGTGACAGGTATTGCAGGAGATTTTACCGTTGAACGACAGACGAATATCAAAATACAACTGCCTACCCAACGCGACCTTTTCTGCCGTCAGCGGGTTATCGGAGGGAATGGGGGGCGCTTCGGGTAAAGCATGTAGCGGCTCATAGGCCCACACGGACGTGGTCATGAGTAATACACTTAAGCCGATTAGAGTAGTGCGACTCATGTGTACCGCTATTTTCCTTAGGGCACCTCTAAAAATGCGTCTTTTGTCTTTATGCGGCGTTGGAATTCTACTCGGTCGCTCCCGGCGTCCTGCCTCCCGCGACACTAGTACGTCCCTGTACGTCGAAATGCGGGGCCGCGTAGCGGCAGACTGCGTGTACACTCTGCTGGGCACGAAGCCCGAATGTCGCGGGCGCAGGGATGCGCAGGAGCGACCGCTTCCTCGCAGAATTCCGCCTAGCCTAAAGACAAAATCTACTATTTTTAGAGGTGCCCAGCAGATTTTTTCAGGATCTTTAGATCATCAGCAAGGCGGCGGCCACCCTGCGGCCTTCGTTCATGAGGATGTTATAGGTGCGGCAGGCCGCGCCGGTATTCATCACCTCGACGCCGATACCTTCTTCAAGCAGGCTCGCGGTGAGGGCGGGCGGGGGGAAGCGCAGTCGTCCGCCGCTTCCCAGCAACACCACTTCAGGCCTCAGCTCCAGCAAAACAGCGAAGTGCCCGGCGCTGAGATCGTCAAAATGTTGCGGCGGCCAGTCTCGCAGGATCAGGTCGGGCAGAATGATGCAGCTTTGGGTGAGCACTTCTTTGGCAGGAGGGCGGCTGGGATAAAGTCCTGCTTCAGGTTGCGAGCTGATACATATTTGTCCAGCCGCATACGAGTGAATGATATAATTGTCCGGGTTTGATTCGAGACTAAATTTCATAGATTGACAGCCAAAGGCGCGCTCAGTAATGTGCGCCTGTTAACTCTTTACATTTTACACTTTGATTGGGTATATCCTGTGATCACCGATTTCCCCAGGATCAAACGTCTTCCTCCTTACGTCTTCAACATTGTAACAGAGTTGAAAGCGAAGGCGCGCGCGCGCGGCGAGGACATCATTGATTTCGGCATGGGCAATCCCGATCAGCCCACCCCTAAGCACATCGTGGATAAACTGATCGAGGCGGTGCAGCGCAGCGACACCCATCGCTATTCCGCCTCGCGCGGCATCCCGCGTCTGCGCAAGGCGATTTGCGGCTGGTACAAACGCCGTTTTGACGTAGACCTCGACCCTGATACAGAGGCCATTGTCACCATCGGTTCCAAAGAAGGTCTGGCGCATCTGGCACTTGCCACGATGGGTGCGGGCGACACGATACTGGTTCCCAATCCGTCTTATCCCATTCATCCCTATGGTTTTGTAATTGCGGGTGCGGATATACGCCACGTGCGGCTTACGCCGGGGATCGACTTTTTTGCCGAGCTGGAAAAGGCGATCAAGGATTCGTGGCCCAAACCGAAGATGCTGGTGCTCAATTTCCCCGGTAACCCGACCACCCAATGCGTGGAGCTGGACTTCTTCGAAAAGGTTGTCGCCATCGCACGAGAGAATGAAATCTGGGTGGTACACGATCTCGCTTACGCCGACATCGCCTTTGATGGTTATGTCGCGCCCTCGATATTGCAAGTCAGAGGTGCGACGGATGTCGCGGTGGAATTTTTTACTTTATCGAAGAGTTACAACATGCCGGGCTGGCGGGTGGGCTTCATGTGTGGTAATCACCATCTGGTCGCGGCGCTCGCGCGCATGAAGTCATATCTCGATTATGGTACCTTTACTCCCATTCAGGTCGCGGCGATCACCGCGCTGGAGGGGCCGCAGGACTGCGTGAAGGAGATCTCCGAGATGTACCGTAGCCGCCGCGACGTGTTGTGCGAGGGATTGAATGCCCTGGGTTGGCCGGTGGAAAAACCCAAGGCGAGTATGTTTGTGTGGGCGCCCATTCCCGATCCGTATAAGCATCTGGGCTCGCTGGAATTCTCCAAACGGCTGCTGGAAGACGCCAAGGTCGCGGTCTCGCCCGGCATCGGTTTCGGCGAATACGGCGACGATCATGTGCGCTTCGGGCTGATCGAAAACGAGCACCGCACCCGGCAGGCGATCCGCGGCATCCGCGAGATGTTTCGAAAAGACAGTTACAAGTTGCAAGTGGCAAGTTTCAAGTGAAAAACATCTTCTTGCCACTTGCCACTTGCAACTTGCGACTGGTTTTATGAAACCCGTCAAAGTCGGCCTGCTGGGCCTCGGTACGGTCGGCGGCGGCACAGTCAACGTGTTGCGCCGCAACGCCGAAGAAATCACTCGCCGCGCGGGCCGCGGCATCCAGGTGGTGCACGCCGCCGCGCGCGATCTCTCCAAATCCCGCATCTGTAACTATGAAGGTATCCGGCTTACCGCACACCCTTTCGAGGTGGTGGAAAATCCAGACATCGAGATCATCGTCGAGCTGATTGGCGGTGTGGACATCGCCCGTGACCTCGTCAATCGCGCTATCGCCAACGGTAAACATGTGGTTACCGCCAACAAGGCGTTGATTGCGCGCCATGGTAATGAGATCTTCGCCGCCGCGCGCGACCAGGGCGTGATGGTCGCCTTCGAAGCCGCGGTGGCGGGCGGCATTCCCATCATTAAGGCAATCCGCGAGGGCCTGGCCGGCAACCGCATCGAGTGGTTGGCGGGCATCATCAACGGCACCGGCAATTTCATCTTGACTGAGATGAGAGATAAAGGCCGCGACTTCGCCGATGTATTGGCCGAGGCGCAGCGGCTCGGTTACGCCGAGACCGACCCGACCTTCGATGTCGAAGGGATAGACGCCGCGCACAAGCTCACCATCCTCGCCGCCATCGCCTTCGGCATCCCGTTGCAATTCGATAAGGTGTATACCGAGGGCATCACCCGCATCACCCGCGAAGATGTGAATTACGCTGAGCAGCTCGGTTACCGCATCAAGCACCTGGCGCTATCGCGGCGCACGACCAAAGGCATCGAGCTGCGCGTGCACCCCACCCTGATTCCGTATCGGCGTTTAATCGCCAACGTGGACGGGGTGATGAACGCCATCGTGGTGACCGGCGACGCGGTCGGCCCGACGCTTTACTACGGCGCGGGCGCGGGGGCCGAACCGACCGCCTCGGCGGTGGTGGCGGATCTCGTTGATGTGGTGCGCGCGCTCACCTCGGACCCCGAGAACCGTGTCCCGCATCTCGCCTTCCAGCCCGATGCGCTTTCCGACTTCCCGATTCTGCCGATGGAAGAGGTCGAGACCGCCTATTATCTGCGCATGCAGGCGACCGACCGGCCGGGCGTGCTGGCCGATGTGACGCGCATTCTGGCCGATCACTCGATCAGTATCGAGGCGATACTGCAAAAAGAACCGGTGGCCGGCATGAGCAGCGTTTCGGTGATTATCCTCACCCAGCGCGTTCTGGAACGCCACATGAATCAAGCAGTGGCACGGATTCAAGCGCTCGACACCATCAGTGGTGAAGTGACGCGCATTCGTTTGGAGCAATTGTCGCGGTAGGAATTTATTTACCGCGGAGGGCGCGGAGCAATACTGAATATAAATCACCGAGTTATTAACGTTTGGTTGGTCGTTTCCTCCACGGCGAGCTAATTTGTCTTTAAGGAAAGCGTATGTCCCGTTATACCGGCCTCATCAACAAATACCGCGACCGTCTGCCCGTACACGATGACACGCGCATCATCAGCTTGGGTGAAGGCGCCACGCCTTTGGTGCGTCTTCATCACATACCGAAGCTGCTCGGCAAAGACGTGGAAATCTACGTGAAGTGCGAGGGTCTGAATCCCACCGGTTCGTTCAAGGATCGCGGCATGACCATGGCGGTGACCAAGGCGGTCGAAGAGGGCAGCCGCGCCATCATCTGCGCCTCCACCGGCAACACTTCAGCGGCCGCGGCGGCCTATGCGGCGCGCGCAGCGATTACCGCCTTTGTGCTGATCCCCGACGGCAAGATCGCACTCGGCAAGCTCGCGCAGGCGATGATCTATGGCGCGGTGGTGATTCAGATCAAGGGTAATTTCGACGACGGCATGCGGCTCGTCAAAGAGGTCGCGCACGAGGCGCCGGTGACCATCGTCAACTCCATCAATCCGTATCGTCTGCAAGGGCAAAAAACAGCGGCCTTCGAGATCGTCGAGGAACTTGGATTCGCCCCCGATTATCACTGCTTACCGGTCGGCAACGCCGGTAACATCACCGCGCACTGGATGGGTTACAGCGAGGATTACAGCAACGGCGCGATCAAAAAGCGTCCGCACATGGTCGGCTATCAGGCGAGCGGTGCCGCGCCGTTCATGCGTGGCCGGATGGTGGACAATCCGGAGACGGTGGCGACCGCGATTCGCATTGGCCATCCGCAATCATGGGACAGCGCCTGGAAACTGCAAAAGGAATCCGAAGGCTGGTTCGACGAATGCAGCGACGAAGAAATCCTCGCCGCTCAAAAAATGCTGAGCGACAAGGAAGGCATCTTCTGCGAGCCCGCCTCGGCGGCCTCGCTTGCCGGAGCGATGCGCGACATCAAGTCAGGAAAGATACCGGAAGGCAGCCGCATCGTGTGTACTCTGACGGGCAATGGACTTAAAGACCCTGATACCGCCATCAAACAATGCGCGGCCCCCGTAGCCAGTGTTGAGGCGAGCCTTAACTCGGTCAAGGCGGCCATCCTCCAACGCCTCGTCTAGCCTCTCTTCCGCAGACTTTGGCCTTAACATTAACCGTTGCGCTTCGCGGTTGAATCTAAGATTACAATCTTTGCAAACACTCCAGATAAGCCTGCTCATCCGGTTCTTTTCCGTCGCGCTGTGCGCGCCATAACGCTTCGCCCAGGCATTCGGCCATGCGGTGCTCGACCTCGTGGCTATCATGATGTTTAGCCACTAGTCTTTGATAAAGCTCAGTAATGCCCGCTGGGCGGTTGCTGGCGAGTTGTTCGCTTAGGGCGATGTGCATACCCATGTGTAAAAAGGGATTTGTTTCATCCAGCTCCGGCAGATAGTCGCGCCCGAGGGCGGCGCCTGTTTTCTCCAAAAATATGTGATACTCGGGGTGCTGGACGATGACGCCCGCAACGATTTGTTCTAGTGATTCTAATGGTAATTGAGCCTGATATTTGTGCCAGGTATCAATAAAAAACTGGCGGAGCTGTTCACGGTCCTGGCCGAAAAACACGATGTTTATTCCGGGGTCTTGTCTTTGTATTCACAAAGATCGGCAATCACGCACTGAGGACAACGCGGCCTGCGAGCGGTACACACGTAACGTCCGTGCAGTATAAGCCAGTGATGTGCATCGTGGCGAAATTCAGGGGGGGCAAATTTATTGAGCTTGTCTTCCACTTGACGTACTGTTTTTCCTGGCGCAAGCCCGGTGCGGTTGGCGACGCGAAAGATGTGGGTATCTACCGCAATGGTCGGTTCACCAAAAGCGGTGTTGAGGATCACGTTGGCGGTCTTGCGGCCTACGCCTGGCAGGGCTTCGAGTTCTGCGCGAGTGCTCGGTACTTGCCCCTGATGACGTTCAATCAACAGTTTGCAGGTCTTGATGAGGTTGGCCGCTTTGCTGTTATAGAGGCCTATGGTCTTGATGTATTTCTTGAGACCCCTCTCACCTAGTTTAAGCATGGCCTGCGGTGTACTGGCGATCTGGAAGAGCTTGGCAGTAGCCTTATTCACGCTCACATCAGTCGCTTGTGCGGAGAGAATAACGGAGACGAGCAATTCAAATGACGAGGTGTAGCGTAATTCCGTAGTGGGCTTGGGATTAGCGGCCTTGAGGCGCGTAAAAATCTCGTGCCGCTTTTGTGGATTCATGAGAAGGACGGTCGAATGAATTCAGCCCTACAAACGTGTGCCATCAGGCGGGTGACTGCGCCAAGGTCGTGACAGGTTCCGCCGTTGGCCGCTGCATACGCTGATCTATCACGTTCTGGATAAAGAATATTTATTAATATCATACTTTATATATAGACAGGCTAGTTGCGGCCGGCCATCACACCTCCGTCTACGTCCCACGCCGCCCCGGTGACCCAAGAGGCCTTATCCGACAACAGGAAACAAATGGACTCGGCCACATCAATGGGCTTGCCGATGCGGCCTACAGGGTGAAATTTATCAAACCCATGCAGCACCGCTACTTCACCCGCATGCCGGGTTGTGCGCCGGCATGAGGTTCCAATATCCACAAGTCTTTGCCGCCCGGCCCGGCGGCCAGCACCATGCCTTCGGAGATGCCGAACTTCATTTTGCGCGGGGCAAGATTCGCTACCATCACCGTGAGTTTACCCTCCAGATCGACCGGTTTGTAGGCCGATTTGATACCTGCAAACACGGTGCGCTGTTCCGTGCCGATATCGAGCGTGAGCTTCAATAATTTCTCCGCGCCTTCGACATCCTCCGCTTTGACAATACGCGCGATGCGAAGATCAATTTTAGCAAAGTCCTCGATGCTGATGGTGGCCGCTTCCCCCGTCTCTTCTTTTGTTGCGGGCGCTGGTGTGGGGGCTTTCATGGCGGTCGTTTCCTTGCTGTCTTCGAGCATGGCTTCGATTTGCGTAGGATCGATGCGGGTTATGAGGTGTTTGTATTCGTTGATGCGATGGCCCGCAGGCAGGTTGGTGGATAAATCCGCCCACACGAGAGCCTCGATGTTAAGGAATGCCTCAACGTCTTTGGCTAGTTTCGGGAGTATTGGTTTCAGTAGTACTGTTAACCAACGAAACATGTTTAGTGCCAAGGTGCATACATAATGCAATTCGATATCTTTGTCGGCCTCTTTTGCAGTAGTCCAAGGCTTGTGTTTGTCGACAAATTGATTTGCTGTATCAGCAAATGTCATGATTTCTCGCAGAGCTTTTGAAAAATCCCTTTTTTCAATTTCCTCCGCAACCCCTGATGCTGTCATTTTTGCGCGCGCACTAAAGTAGCCGTACTCCATTCTCATAGTGGGCGGTGCATTTGCAGCTTGCAAATCTGCAAGCTGTCCTTGAAAGCGTTTGCTTATGAAACCCGCGCAGCGGCTGGCTATGTTGACGTATTTCCCCACTAAGTCAGAATTTACCCGCGCGACAAAATCCTCCAGGCTAAGGTCGATGTCTTCCATCGTGCTGTTGAGCTTGGTTGCGTAGTAGTAGCGCAGATATTCAGGATTCAGATGATCCAGATAGGTGCGCGCCGTGATGAATGTGCCGCGCGACTTGGACATCTTTTGTCCGTTCACGGTGAGAAACCCGTGAGCGTAAATCGCGGTGGGCTTGCGATAGCCAGCGCCTTCCAGCATCGCCGGCCAGAATAGGGCATGGAAGTAGAGAATGTCCTTGCCGATGAAGTGATAAAGCTCTGTGTCGCTGCCTATGCTCCAATAGTCGTCGAAGCTGATTCCTTTGCGCTCGCAATAATTTTTAAAACTCGCCATATAGCCGACCGGTGCGTCGAGCCAGACGTAGAAGTATTTACCGGGCGCGCCGGGGATCTCAAAACCGAAATAGGGTGCATCGCGTGAGATGTCCCAGTCCTGCAAGCCGGCCGTGAACCACTCGTCGAGCTTGTTCGCCACCTCGGATTGTACGTGGCGCGGCTGCGTAATATCCGGAAACAACCAGGTGCGTAAAGAATCTTCAAAATCACCGAGCCTGAAGAAATAGTGCTCGGATTCTTTTTCGACAGGCTTGACGCCGGAGAGCATCGAGACCGGATTTTTCAAATCTGTGGGCGAATAGGTCGCGCCGCACACTTCGCAACTGTCTCCATACTGATCTTTGGCCCCGCAACGCGGGCATTCGCCTTTGATGAAGCGATCGGGCAGGAACAGGTTTTTGACCGGGTCGTAGGCCTGTTTGATGACGCGCTGGGTGATGTGGCTGTTGGTGCGTAATTTTTGATAGATATCGCGCACAAAGAACTCGTTTTCCGGCGAGTGCGTGGAGTAGTAGTTATCGAACTCGACGCCGAAGTTCTGGAAGTCCGCCAAGTGTTCCCGGTTCATGCGTTCGATCAACGCCTCGGGCGCAATGCCTTCCTGTTCGGCGCGCAGCATGATGGGCGTGCCGTGGGCGTCGTCGGCGCAGACGTAGGTGCAGTCATGGCCGCACATTTTCTGGAAACGCACCCAGATGTCGGTCTGGATGTATTCCACCAGGTGGCCAAGGTGAATGGGTCCGTTGGCGTAGGGCAGGGCGCTGGTGACGAGTATTCGGCGTTTGGAGTCCATGGAAAGCAGATTTTATGGTGAGGTGGGCATGCTTGTTCTATAATTATATGTTTAGTAGAGCGAAAAGGACACCAAACGGTGTCAAGAGTCGGTCTGGAGGCTGAGTATCACATGACGGATGTTTCACAGGTACAGGTTGAGACGGCACTTAAAGAGGTGATAGATCCTTATCTGGGCAAGGATCTGGTCTCTGCTGCGGCCATTAAAAATATCGCTATCGAGGGGGATAGGGTTAAGGTCGAGGTGCTGCTAGGTTATCCCGCCAAGGGCTATCAGGATGAGTTGGCGAGAGAGATCAAGCGGCATGTCGGGACGATTAGCGGTGTCGCTGAGGTGAGCGCTGTCATCTCCTCCAAGGTCATTCCTCACGCCGTGCAGAAGGGGGTAAAGCCGCATAAGGCCATCAAAAATATCATCGCCGTGGCCTCCGGGAAGGGCGGGGTAGGTAAGTCCACCACCGCCGTGAACCTTGCCCTGGCCTTGGTGGCCGAAGGTGGGAGTGTAGGTATTCTGGATGCCGACATCTATGGCCCCAGTCAGCCGCGCATGTTGGGTGGTCACGAGAAGCCCGTTTCGAAGGACGGCAAAACCATGGAGCCGGTGATGCGACATGGCATTCAGTCCATGTCCATCGGGTATTTGATAGACGAAGAAACGCCCATGATCTGGCGCGGGCCGATGGTTACTATGGCGCTGGAGCAACTGCTCAATGATACGCAGTGGAAGGATCTGGATTATCTGGTGATTGATCTCCCGCCCGGCACCGGCGACATTCAACTGACTCTTTCACAGAAGATACCCGTGAGCGGCGCGTTGATCGTGACCACGCCGCAGGATATTGCCTTGTTGGATGCCCGTAAGGCACTCAAGATGTTTGAGAAGGTCGCGGTGCCTGTGCTTGGCATCATCGAGAACATGAGCACGCATATTTGCAGTCAATGCGGCCATGAGGAACATATCTTCGGCGCGGGCGGCGGCGAGCGGATGGCCAAGCAATACAACGTGGATATGCTGGGCGCCTTGCCGCTCGACATCAGCATCCGTGAAAACGCTGACGACGGCCATCCCAGTGTGATTGCCGATCCGGAAGGACGCATTGCCAGGATGTACCGCGAGATTGCGCGCAAGGTGGCGGCCAAACTTTCGTTACAGGCCAAGGATTACAGCGGCAAGTTTCCCAATATTGTGATTCAGAATACTTAAATACAGGGGCTGGGGGGTTAGGGGCTAGGGATGACATTGACCACTCACCACTCGCTACTTTGTATAACGGAGAGTTATTTTGAGCATTAAGTCGGACAAATGGATCCGCGAGATGGCGGAAAAGCACGGTATGATAGAGCCCTTCGAGCGCCATCAGGTACGCGAGAATGGAGCAGGGCGGGTGGTGTCATACGGCACGTCCAGTTATGGTTACGATATCCGCTGCGCCGACGAGTTCAAGATATTTACCAACATCAACTCGGCGATTGTGGACCCCAAGAATTTCGATTCCAACAGCTTCGTGGATCTCAAATCGGACGTCTGCATCATCCCGCCCAATTCCTTTGCCCTGGCGCGCACGGTGGAGTATTTCCGCATCCCGCGCAATGTGCTCACGATATGTTTAGGCAAATCTACCTATGCGCGCTGTGGCATTATTGTAAATGTCACGCCGCTGGAGCCGGAGTGGGAAGGACATGTTACACTGGAGTTTTCCAACACCTCGCCGCTGCCCGCCAAGGTTTACGCCAATGAGGGTGTGGCGCAGGTCATCTTTTTTGAGTCGGACGAGGTGTGCGAGACCTCTTACAGGGACAGAGGAGGGAAGTATCAGGGACAGAAGGGTGTGACGTTGCCTAAAACATGATGTAGGGCCGAATTCATTCGGCCCATATTCGTGCGAATGAATTCGCACCTACAAAATGGTGCCGAGGAGAGGACTTGAACCTCCACGGGGTTACCCCCACTAACACCTGAAGCTAGCGCGTCTACCAATTCCGCCACCCCGGCCCTTACCAGCTTGAACTTGCGTAAGCCTGTACAAATCTTACCATAATCCGCGCCATTAAGGCGCGCACTTTACCGCAGTGAGAACTTTTTATCAATGAAGAAAAAAAACACCGGGCCGTCAGGCCAAACCCCATCAGACCCCCACGCATCACGCGAGGCGCGCAAATATGAGCGCCCCATCGTCAGCCGGGAATTTATATTGCAGTACTTGGCGGAGCACGGCGCTCCGCTGACCTTTGGCAATCTCGCCGGTGAGTTAGGGATAACCGACGAAACCGACCTGGAGGCCCTGCGCCGCCGCCTCAAGGCCATGGAGCGCGACGGCCAATTGATACGCAACCGCCGTGAAGGTTACGGAGTGGCGGCCAAGATGGACCTTATCCACGGTCGAGTGATCGGCCACCCGGATGGCTACGGCTTTCTGGCGCCGGATGAGGGTGGGGGAGATTTATTCCTCTCTGCGAAAGAGATGCGCGTCTTGTTCGATGGCGACCGTGCCGTGGTGCGCGTGTCCGGTGTGGACCGGCGCGGCCGCCGCGAGGGCGCGGTGGTGGAGGTGTTGGAGAGGAACACGACTCAAGTAGTAGGGCGCTTTTATCTCGAAAAAGGGGTCGGCTTCGTGATTCCCAATAATAAGCGCATCAGCCAGGACATCGTCATACCTGCCGATCAGCAGGGCGATGCCAAACATGGCCAGATCGTCGTGGCCGAGATCATTACCCAGCCGAGCATGCGGAGCCAGCCGATCGGCCGGGTGGCTGAGATTCTGGGCGACCACATGGCGCCGGGCATGGAGATTGACATCGCGTTGCGCGTCTATGATCTGCCGCAGGCCTGGCCGCCCGAGGTCGAGGCGGAGATTGCCCCGCTGGGTACCCAAGTGCCGGAGTCCGCCAAGCATGGGCGGGAAGATGTCCGTGATGTCCCGCTGGTGACCATAGACGGCGTGGACGCCAGAGACTTTGACGACGCCGTGTTCTGCGAGCGGCAAGGCAAGGGTTGGCGGCTGCTGGTGGCGATTGCCGATGTGTCTTCGTATGTCAGGCACGGCAC
>JAYUCX010000177.1:0-6023 GCA_043740145.1 Gammaproteobacteria bacterium | reverse complement strand
GCGGCTCCACCTCTTTGAAACCGAGCACTTTCTGACTGAGGCCGCTGGTGAACAGCAGGGCGAGGATAATCACCAGCGCCAGAAACAGCTCCCAGTGGGCGATGACGAATGTGCTTATCTGCTGCATGCGCTGTATACCGAATAGGGGAGAAAATTGTATAATTCGCTTATAAACGCCTATTTTATAGTTATAACGCCTTTCATGCCATTGTCTTTGCGTTCCCCCGGTTGTCCCGGCCCCGCCAGTATTCGCCCGGGTACAGGATGAAATCCATGTCTTTGACACATCGCCCCATGGTCCTCATCGTTCTGGATGGCTGGGGGTATAGCGAAAATCCGGTAGGCAACGCCATTTTCGCCGCCCGCAAACCGGTGTGGGACGGCCTTTGGAAAAATTACCCGCACACGCTCATCGGCACCTCGGGGACGGATGTCGGCCTGCCCGCCGATCAGATGGGCAATTCCGAGGTGGGGCACCTCAATCTCGGCGCGGGGCGCATCGTCTATCAGGAATTCAGCCGCATCAGCCGCGCCATCAAGACCGGTTCGTTCTTCTCCAACGAGGTTTTGACCAAAGCCGTGGATCAGGCCGTCGCCAATAACAAGGCGGTGCACATGCTGGGGCTGCTGTCCGACGGCGGCGTGCACAGTCATGAAGAGCACATCCACACCATGGCCGAATTGGCGGCGCGGCGCGGCGCGGCACGCATGTATCTGCACGCCTTTTTGGACGGCCGCGATACATCACCAAAGAGTGCGACAGCTTCCATCAAGGCCATGCAGGATAAGTTCAATGCCTTGGGCAAGGGCCGCTTCGCCTCGATCATAGGCCGCTATTACGCGATGGACCGCGATCACCGCTGGCCGCGCATCCAGGCCGCGTACGACCTCATCGCGCTGGGAAAGGCGGAGTTCCGCGTCGAGACCGCCATGCAGGCCCTCGAGATGGCCTATGCGCGCGGCGAGTCCGACGAGTTCGTCAAGGCCACCGCCATCGCCCCGCCGGACGAACAGCCGGTGCGCATCGAGGACGGAGACGTGGTGATCTTCATGAACTTTCGTTCCGACCGTGCGCGCCAGATCACGCGCGCCTTCATCGAGCCGAACTTCACCGGCTTCAGGCGTGAGGCCACGCCCAAGCTCGGCAGCTTCGTCACCCTCACCGATTACAGCGAGGACTTCCCCGTGCCGGTGGCCTTTCCGCCGGAGCGCCTGAAAAACGTCTTCGGGGCCTATGTCGCGGAACAGGGTTTACGTCAACTGCGCATCGCCGAGACCGAAAAATACGCGCACGTGACCTTCTTTTTTAACGGCGGCGAGGAGCAGCCGTTTGTGGGCGAGGATCGCATCCTGATCCCCTCGCCGCACGTCGCTACCTACGACTTGCAGCCGCAGATGAGCGCGGCGCAACTCACCGACCAGTTGGTGCAGGCCATCGAGAGCCGCACCTACGATACCATCATCTGCAACTTCGCCAACCCGGACATGGTCGGACACACCGGCGACTTTAACGCCACCGTTAAGGCGATTGAAACCATAGACGCCTGCCTCAGTCGCATCGTCGAGGCCCTAAAAAAGGTCGGCGGCGAGGTGCTCATCACCGCCGATCACGGCAACGCGGAGCAGCTCATCGGAGAGGGCACCGGTCAGGCGCACACCGCGCACACCACCAATCCGGTACCGTTGATCTACGTCGGCCGGCCCGCCAAGATGACCAAAGGCGGGGCCTTGGCCGATGTCGCCCCGACTATGCTGCACCTCATGGGCCTGGACATCCCCTCCGAGATGAGCGGCGATAGCCTGGTGGAGCTTGTTCAGTAAATCATTTGCTATTGGAACACTCGCCGCGCTGTTCATCGGCGCCGCGTCGGCAGGCAATAACACTGTCTATCAAACCAAGTCCGCGGAACTGGAGAATCTTCGCAGCCGGATCGAGACATTGCGGCACAGCCTGGAGGGCGCGCAGCAACAACAAGGCGATCTGCGCACACGCCTCGCCGACGCCGAGCAGGCCATTGCCGCTCTTGATGCGCGCCTCAAAGAGCACGACGCCCAACTGCAAACCCATACCCGGCGGCTCAACGAACTGGAAGCTGAAAAGCGTCGCCTCCAAGACGAGCTTGACGCCCAGAGCGCGGCGCTGGGCCGGCAACTGCGTGCGGCCTATATACTGGGGAGGCAGGATGACTTGAAGATCCTGTTGAATCAGGAAGACCCCGCCCGGCTCGGCCGTCAGCTGGTTTATTATGACTATCTCAATCGCGCGCGGATGCGCCGGATAGAAAACTACAGTGTGAATCTCAAGCAGCTTGCTGCGGTGACTCAGTCTATCGAGCAACAGGTGACCACCCTCGAGACACTGCAGACCGCGCAACGGGAAGAAAGACAGCTTCTGGAACTAGGCCGGCAAACGCGGGTCCAATTGCTCGCCGGACTTAACAGCGAGATCGGCGTCAAGAATGAGGAATTGACCCGCCTCCTGGAGGACGAAAGACGGCTCCAGGCCTTGCTTCCCACCTTACAGCAGTCGGCTGCGGCCCATGAACCCGAGACTGGCGGGAACCCTGCGCCGTTTGCGACGCTCAGGGGCAAACTACCGTGGCCGAGCCAGGGCCCCCTCATCGCCCACTACGACAGCCCGCGGCTGGGCGGGCAACTGAAATGGCGCGGGGTGTTGATCCAGGCCGCGGAAGGCGCGGCGGTGCGGGCCATTGCGGCGGGCCGGGTCGTGTTTGCCGACGAACTGCGCGGCTTTGGTTTGCTCGTCATTATTGACCACGGCGACGGCTACATGAGCCTGTATGGCTACAACCGCGAGTTGCATAAAAAATCCGGCGACCGGGTTGAGGCCGGCGAGACCATCGCCGCCGTGGGTCTGAACGGCGCCGAGGAACCCGCCGGGCTGTATTTTGAAATCCGGGTGCACGGTGAACCCAGCAACCCTGCACAGTGGTGCGCGCCTCCGGCTTAACAGTTCAAAAACGTTATCCCACAAAAAGCACAAGGAAAATCGTCCATCTTGCGGTAAGATATAGGGTATCTCTAAAAATAGTGGATCTTGCTTCAAGACAAGGCGCAGCGCAGACAAGCTGCAACGCAGCATTGGAGCAAAAGATGCATTTTTAGAGATGCCCTATAGTGTTAGTCGTTCCTCACGGATGTAAGTGGAGTCACACATGAATTACAGAATGCGTAGTCTTTTGATCCTTGGCCTCGGCCTCTTGCTCGGCATCTCGCTTGCGCTGGGACGGGGTGTCCTTGCCCAGCGCGAAGAGGCGCAGGCGGCTTCGCCGCTGCCTCTCGAGGAGCTGCGCACCTTCACCGAGGTATTCGCCAAGATCAAGAGCGACTATGTCGAACCCGTTGAAGACAAGGCTCTGCTGGAAAGCGCCGTGCGCGGGATGCTGGCAGGCCTCGACCCGCATTCGAGCTATCTTGACAGCAACGCCTTCAAGGAATTGCAGATCGGCACGACCGGCGAATTCGGCGGCCTCGGTCTCGAGGTCGGCATGGAGAACGGCTTTGTGAAGGTCATCGCGCCGATTGATGACACGCCCGCCAGCCGCGGCGGCGTGCACGCCGGCGACCTCATCGTCCGGCTCGACGACACCCCACTACAAGGCATGGAACTCAACGACGCCGTCAAGCTCATGCGCGGCCCGGAGGGCTCCCAGATCACCCTCATCATTCTGCGCAAGGGCGAGGAGAAACCCCTCAAGATTACGCTGACCCGCGCCATCATCAAGGTCAAAAGCGTCAAGAGCCAAACCCTGGAGCCGGGATTCGCTTATCTGCGCATCTCGCAATTCCAGGCTCAGACCGGCCAGAATATGATCGAGGTGATAGACAAACTCAAAAAGGACAACAACGGTAAACTGAAGGGCCTGGTACTGGATCTCCGCAATAATCCCGGCGGCGTGCTCAACGCTGCGGTGGCGGTGAGTGACGCCTTCCTGGAAAAGGGTCTGATCGTTTACACCGAGGGCCGCGTTAAGGATTCTCAATTCCACTTCAACGCCACACCCGAAGACGTCCTGAAGGGCGCGCCCATGGTGGTGCTGGTCAACGGTGGTTCGGCCTCGGCCGCTGAGATCGTGGCGGGCGCCCTCCAGGATCAGAAGCGCGCCATCGTGATGGGCACCAAGACATTCGGTAAAGGCTCGGTGCAGACCATCCTGCCGATGACCAACGACGCCGCGCTCAAACTCACCACCGCGCTCTACTTCACGCCCAACGGCCGCTCTATCCAGGCCGAGGGCATCGTGCCGGATGTGGTTTTGGAAAACGTCAAGCTCGCCGCTACCGAGCAGTCCGGCATTGAGCTTATCAAAGAGTCGGATCTCACGCGCCACCTTATTAATAACAAGGCTCAGGACGGCAAGGCCGGCACCGACAGCAAGAAGCAAGGCGAAAAGGGCGAGAGCAAAGGCGATGTTACCCCAGAGCCTGAAATCACTATGCCCGAAAAGACCAAAGAACCTCTGTTGACCAGCGATTACCAACTCCACGAGGCGCTCACCTTGCTTAAGGGCCTTGCAATACTGCCGCAGCGTGCAGCTAATTGAGTTTATAGCCGTAAACTAGGGAGTAACGCACGTCTAGAAGGCCCGCAATGACACAGGTACTCGTTCCGCTTGCACAAGGCTGCGAAGAGCTTGAGGCCGTCACCATCATAGACCTGCTGCGCCGCGCCGACATTACGGTCGTGACGGCCGGGCTCGATGCCGAGCCGGTGCGTGGAAGCCGCGGTACGCGCCTGTTGTCCGATACCACGCTCGACGAGGCGCTCGAACACGACTACGACATGGTGGTGCTACCCGGCGGCCAGCCTGGCGCAGACAATTTGAACAAAGACGCGCGCGTCCGCGAACTGTTAAAAAAGATGGCGAACAGCGGCAAATTCACCGCCGCTATCTGCGCCGCGCCCGCCGTGCTCGCCAACGCGGGCGTACTCGAAGGCAAACACGCCACCGCATTTCCAGGCACACTCGAAAAATTGGGCCTAACCGGCATCATACTCAAAGACCAACCCGTAGTAAAAGACGGCAAGGTCATCACCTCCCAAGGCCCCGGCACCGCGATGGACTTTGCATTGGAGTTGATTGAAGCATTGGTGGGTAAAACAAAGCGCGACCACGTCGAGGCCGGATTGCAGCGTCCGGCGCAGCACCGGCTGCGGTGATCGCCTTTCTTGAGTTCACGAGTTGCATTCGTCTTGAAGATGTCGCTTAATATACGGGGTTGATTGACGTCAACCTGACAATTGACCTTGTGACCTTGTTAAATAAGGAGTTGAACATGGATATCTTGTGGACTATTGCTGTAATTCTGTTGATTCTATGGGCATTAGGGCTGGTCACCTCCTACACCATCGGCGGATTTATCCATATCCTCTTGGTGATCGCTATCATTGTGATACTGATTCGGATCATCCAGGGTCGCAGGCCGATATAAAATCTAACGTAAAAATTGAAACAAGGAGGCTGCGCTATGAAATCAGCGACGATGATTGGTATTATTCTTATCGTACTTGGGGTTGTTGCTCTCGCCTACCAAGGAATAACCTACACAACCCAAGAGAAGGTCATTGACATTGGCCCCATTGAGGCTACTGCCAATACCGAGAAGACGATACCTCTCCCACCTGTATTAGGGGTATTGGCGCTGGTAGGAGGAATCGTACTGGTTGTGGTAGGGGTAAAAAAATCATAGCATTTTAAGCATAAATCGCCGCGCACCATAAGCGGTCCTTCCAGATGGCTTAAAGCCAGTATGTCGCCTGGATGAAGCAAAGCGGTATCCCCTGAGGGTAGGGTGATCAATCAAGATTTTGATTGCTGGATTCCGCTGCGTTACATCCAGGCTACACGCAGCTCACCTCTTCAAACCAATTAAAAAAGTTGCACTTCTGAAGGTTGAATCTGCGGTATAATACCCTCTCCTGTTTACATTTAAATGCTTCGTGACGGCTGGACAAATCTTCTGGCCGGCTTTCCTGTTATCCCCAACTGCCACATCCCGCC
>JAYUCX010000176.1:0-2530 GCA_043740145.1 Gammaproteobacteria bacterium | reverse complement strand
ATTTCCGCAACGAGGGTTTGTCCACCAAGCACAATCCCGAATTCACCATGCTCGAGTTTTATCAGGCCTATGCAGATTATCGTGACCTGATGGATCTCAGCGAAGCAATGCTGCGTCAGCTTGCGCAGCATATTCATGGCGCTACGACGATAGTCTATCAAGGCGAGCAATACGATTTCGGCAAACCCTTCACGCGCCTGACCTTGAAGGAAGCCGTGTTACAGTTTAATCCGCAACTCAAGGCGGCCGATATCGAGTCGCTGGAGGCCGCGCGCAAGTCCGCCACCGGTTTGGACATCCCGCTCAAGGAGAGTTATGGCGCTGGCAAGATCCAGATGGAGATCTTCGAAAAGACCGTTGAGAGCCGCCTGAAAGATCCCACCTTCATTACCGCCTATCCGTTGGAAGTTTCACCCCTGGCGCGCCGCAACAGTAATGACCCGTCCATCAGCGACCGATTTGAATTATTTGTCGGCGGACGCGAAATCGCCAACGGCTTTTCCGAGTTGAACGACGCCGAAGACCAGGCCGAACGCTTTCGTAAACAGGTGCAGGAAAAAGAAGCGGGCGACGAAGAGGCGATGCACTTTGACGCCGACTACATCCGCGCGCTCGAGCACGGCATGCCGCCCACGGCGGGCGAAGGCATCGGCATAGACCGTTTAGTGATGCTGCTCACCGACTCCCCCTCCATCCGCGACGTGCTGCTGTTCCCCCACATGCGGCCGGAGGGTTAAAGCCCGCGCCTCAAGACGTCAATAAGCGCTGCACCTCTACCGAAGGCGGGAACCGTCTTCCAGTCCACTTGGGCATGCGGGTGTTGAGTGCCGTGATAGCTCTGCAGGTTGGCGACGATGACCACGTCGGTGTAATCGGCAAGAAATTTTTCTTCGATCCCGGTCGTCGTTTCGTTCATGGGCTTATCGAATCTTTATGGGTGTTTTGGTTATTCGTAGTATTCAGCCTGCTTTACTATTCCCCTGGGGGCGACTCTTCGAGTCTCACCAGCGGTCCCGTGGGCGATTTCAGGTGGAGTGGGTCTTTTCTATGCGAAATTTGTACCACAGCCAACATTTCAAAGACACCCCTCGGTGAAAGTTGAGCATCCACCACCTGTCCCACCGCCTGGCTGTTGCCGGGAGCATAGAGCGCATCATTCGGCTGTGGCGGGTCGGGGGCATCAGCCCACGCGGTCACCATGCGGCGCTTGATGCTGCCGAGGTGATGGGTGCGCGCGACGATTTCCTGGCCCGGATAACAGCCCTTTGTAAAGCTTACCCCGCCGAGCAGATCCAGGTTGACCATTTGCGGCACAAAGGTATCCATCGTGGCAGTGTGGATGTTGGGCAGACCGGCGCGGATGTCAAGCAGGGTCCAATAGTCCGCCCTCACTTGCAAGGCGTTCGGCTGCAAAGCGCCCCACAGCGCCTTGATGCCTGCGAGTTCTCCGACGATAACAAAGCGCTGCACAGTTCCAGGCAGGCGCAACACCGTGAACAACCCGTCGGGGCGCTGGATCTGTTCAACCTCGTTTGACGTACACGGATGCACTAATGTCGCGGGAGGCAGGATGCCGGGAGCGACCGGAAGGTTACCCAACAGGGCCGCTGCGCGCGCGGCCGCATCGGGGCCGAAAACGCCGATACGGATGAGCCGATCACCGGCGTTGCTGAGGGTGACCTGCGCGCGCAGCACATACATCCGCAAACGCTTGAGGGTCGCGTCGAGAATGTCCTGGGGGAGCAACAAATAATAAACCCCGTCGCGCAGGAACAACCTGAATACCGCCAGTAACCGGCCTTTGGGGCTGCAATAGGCATTGAGTTGGCTGTGCCGCTCCGAGACCTCGCTCACGTCGTTGCTGAACTGGCCCTGCAGGAAATTCGCGGCGTCCGGGCCTTGCACGGCGATCAGGCCAAGCTGCGACAGATCGCTAAGCAGCAGCGGATGATCGCCGATTTCGATGATGCCCGCGGGTGTTCCTCTATTGTCTAGATATGTCTGCCAGTCTGTATTCATACGGGTAGATTATAAATGCGCTTGCCGGATTGGTTATTCAAGACTACGCTTTCAGCTCATTCTATATGAAGAGGACACCGGCAGAGGCTATGTCTATAAGATTAGAAATTGGCCGCTCCCTGTGGCTGTCGGCGATACTCTTGCTCAGCCACGCCGGCACCCTGTGGCTACTGATGCTTATGCCGTTACCCTGGTGGTTGGCCACCGTCCTCACCGGTGCGCTGGCTTACAGCCTGTTGCGCGGCTTGTTTCTGCACGCCCTGCGCAACGGCAAGCAGGCCATCGTCGAGCTGGTGTGGGATACGCAAGGCCGCTGGACGCTGCGCTCGGCCGAGGGCCAAAATGTTCCGGCGCGCCTGTCGGCGGGTAGTTATGTCAGTCCGTACCTGGTCTTGCTCAATTTCGTGACCGGGCGCTGGTGGCAGCGGCGTACTCTGGTGCTGTTGCCGGATGCACTGGATGCCGGGAGTTTCCGGCGATTGCGTGTGCGGATGTTAAGCAACCCGGATGA
>JAYUCX010000175.1:0-6075 GCA_043740145.1 Gammaproteobacteria bacterium | reverse complement strand
ATCGTCGAGGCCGGGGCCACTACCATAAACTTGACGCCGTGGTGACGGGCGGCAACGGCCAGACTGTAGGTGCCGATCTTGTTGGCGACATCACCGTTGGCGGCGATCCGGTCGGCGCCTACGATAACCCACTGTATCGTTCCCAGACGCAATAACGCCGCTGCCGCGGCATCGGCGATCAGCGTCACCGGAATATGTTCCTGTAGCAGTTCCCAGGCCGTCAGACGCGCGCCCTGTAGCCAGGGCCGGGTCTCGCCCGCGTAGACCTGCGTGATCTTACCCTGGGCATAGGCGGTGCGGATGACCCCCAGCGCCGTCCCATAGCCCCCGGTGGCCAGAGAGCCGGTATTGCAATGGGTTAACACCCCGTTTTGCCCTTCCAGCAAGGCCGCTCCGAGCTGACCCATGCGCTGATTGGCTGCAATATCCTCCTCACGGATCTTATTCGCCTCGGCAAGCAAGGCCTGGGTAGGGTCGCCGCTGGCGTGTTTGATCGCCCCCCGCATCCGTTCCAGCGCCCAAAACAGGTTAACGGCAGTAGGCCGGGAAGCGCCCAGCAGCGCCAGATCCTGCTCGATATCCTGCTCCCAGCCCCCTGGTGAGGCCGCGTAACGCGCCGCCCCCGCCAGCGCCACGCCATAGGCTGCAGCGATACCGATGGCGGGCGCGCCACGGACCGCCATATCGCGGATGGCGCTTGCCACGCCGGCTGCATCTTCGCATATGACAAATTCATGACGCTGGGGCAGCAGGCGCTGATCGAGCAGCCTGAGGACCCCTTCTTGCCATTGTACGGCCCTAACGGTATCGTAACTGATGAAAAAACTCCGGTTTCATGACCTAAAAAGACGGCAAAAAGGCTTTATTTTCTACCGCGGTATGGTAGATTATAAATTAGATGTGTACTCTGGTGGGGAGGCTTTAGCAGAACTAACCAGTTAAAACCATTGTCGTCCAAGCCTATTTTGGTTATAGTGGGCTACAATTTCAACACTAACAGGAGCATGAATTATGCACAAAACAATTAAGAATCTGATCATGAGCAGTGCGGTAGTCCTCACCTCTCCTATGGTTCTGGGCGTAGCGTATGCTCACAATCCTGTCTTGAATAATCACGCCTATGTGGTTGATAGCAGCGGTCAGTTTGTTAGAGATAGCCAAGGCCAATGCGTGCGCACAGGGTCATGGACACCTGAGCACGTCGTACCGGAGTGCGGTGGCGTTGCTGCGGTGGAGGAACAGAAGGCCATGGAACCAGCCCCGGCCACGGGTCCAAGAGAGCCCGCTATGGCTGCAACCATTTTAGAAACAGATGCATTATTTGATTTCGACAAATCTACGCTGAAGCCCGAGGGCAAGGCGAAGATTAATGACCTCATTGCCAAGATGAAGGACCATCCGGAGATCGAAAGCATCCTGGCCACAGGCCACGCCGATCGTATCGGCAGCGACAGATACAACATGGCGCTGTCCGACCGTCGTTTGAAGGCTGTGAAGGCCTACATGGTCAGTAAGGGCGTAGACGCCGGCCGCATCGAGACCGTTGCCAAGGGTGAATCCGAGCCGGTGGTAAGCTGCAGCGATGTGAAAGGCGCCGAGAACCGCCACAACAAGGCGCTGATCAAGTGCTTGGCCCCCAACCGCCGCGTGGTGGTACAGGTCCAGGTACAGCGCGAGACCAAGTAACGCCAGGTATCTCCTTCTTGAGTTTATTCAGCCCCGCCGTTGCGGGGCTTTTTTTTGCTGCACAGGGATGTGCGAATGTCGCGGGCGCATGGATGCGCAGGAGCGATCCTAAAAATGCGTCTTTTGCTTCAATACTACGTTGCGCCTCGTCTGCGCTGCTCACATACTAACGTGTATGCTCTGCTGCTCGACTTCGCCGCGCCTTGTCTTGAAGCAAAATCCGCTATTTTTTTACCTTCGTAATGCAGCAGATTGATACCCTCATCCACGCCCGTTGGATCATTCCGGTGGAGCCGGAGGGCGTTTTAGAACATCATTGCCTGGCTATTCACGCGGGGCGCATCGTAGATCTATTGCCGGATAGTCAAGCCGGGCAGCGCTATCAAGCCGCACAGACATTGCACCTCAATGACCATGCCCTGATCCCAGGCCTCGTCAACGCCCATACCCATGCCGCCATGTCGCTGCTGCGCGGGTTAGCCGATGACCTGCCCCTGATGGAGTGGCTGAACAAACACATCTGGCCCGCGGAAAGCGCGTGGGTCAGCGCCGAATTCGTTCAGGACGGGACTAAGCTCGCCATCGCCGAGATGTTGCGCAGCGGGACGACCTGTTTCAACGACATGTACTTCTTCCCGGATGTCACGGCCAAGGTAGTCTCGCAATGCGGGATGCGCGCGAGCATAGGCCTGATATTCATTGACTTCCCCTCTGCCTGGGCGGCAAATCCGGACGAGTATCTGGATAAAGGGCTGGCGGTGCATGATAACTACCGCGATCATCCTCTCATCAAGACCGCCTTTGCTCCGCATGCCCCTTATTCGGTGTCGGATGCACCCTTGAGAAAGATCGTCACGCTGGCCGAGGAACTGGACATTCCCATTCACATGCATGTCCATGAAACCGCTGATGAGGTCGCCCATAGCCTTGCGCACTACCAGGTGCGCCCCTTGCAGCGCCTGCAGGATCATGGGCTGCTGTCGCCACGGCTGTTGGCGGTGCACATGACGCAACTCACCGATACCGAGATCACCGAGTTTGCAGCCAGCGGCGGTCATGTGCTGCATTGTCCCGAGTCCAACCTCAAACTGGCCAGCGGCTTTTGCCCGGTGGACAAACTCCTCAAGGCCGGCGTCAATGTCGCGCTAGGCACCGATGGAGCGGCCAGCAACAACGATCTCGACATGTTCGGCGAGATGCAGAGCGCCGCCCTGCTCGCCAAGGCGGTCAGCGGCGACGCCACCAGCGTACCTGCCGCGACCGCGCTGCGCATGGCGACCCTCAACGGCGCCCGCGCCCTGGATCTCGATGCGGAAATCGGCTCCCTGCGGCCGGGCAAATCCGCCGACATCACGGCCGTCTATCTCGGCGGCATAGAAACGCAACCCGTGTACGACCCCATCTCGCAACTCGTCTACGCCGCCGGGCGTGAGCATGTCACTGATGTGTGGGTAGCAGGACGCCATCTCCTCAAGCACCGGGTGCTCACCACCCTTGATGAAGCTGAAATCCTGCGCAAGGCGGGGCAGTGGCGCGCCAAGATCGCCGGACATTGAAATACTACCCGCTGGCGGCCACTACCGCCTTCCCTATAGAATGGGGTCTATGCCTTCCTCCATACACAATGTAGACCAGAGCGAAATCGCCAAGTTTGAGAAGCTGGCGTCGCGCTGGTGGGACCCTCTGAGCGAGTTCAAGCCGCTGCATGATATCAATCCGTTGCGGCTCGATTATATTGACACGCGCGCCGGGCTTGCCGGTAAAAAGGTCGTGGATGTCGGTTGTGGCGGGGGCATTCTCTCCGAGGCGATGGCCTTGCGCGGGGCGGCGGTCACCGGCATAGACATGGGCGAGGCCCCGCTCAAGGTGGCGGCGCTACACCTGCTGGAGTCCGGCGCGGAAGTGGATTATCGCTACATGAGCGCAGAGCAGCTCGCCGCACAAGAACCCGGTATATACGATGTCGTCACCTGCATGGAGCTGTTGGAGCATGTCCCCGATCCGACCTCTGTGGTAAACGCCTGCGCGCAACTCGTCAAGCCCGGTGGTCATGTGTTTTTCTCTACCATCAATCGCAATCTCAAGGCCTATCTGTTCGCCGTGATAGGTGCCGAATATATACTGAAACTGCTGCCCGCAGGCACGCATGATTACAGCAGATTCATCCGGCCCGCGGAGTTGGAGGCGTGGTCGCGGCATGCCGGACTCAAAGTCCGCGAATTGACCGGCATGAGCTACAACCCCCTGACGAAACGCTACAGCCTGGGCCGCGATGTTTCCGTGAATTATTTCGCGCATGTCCTGCGCTCTGATGACTAAACCTGCTAAATCTCCGTCTGCGAATAATCACGCACTGCGCACCATTTTGTTCGATCTGGACGGCACGCTCGCCGATACTGCTCCCGACCTTGCCTTCGCGCTCAACGCTGTATTGCAAGAGCAGAATCGCGTGCCGTTACCTTTTGAAACTATCCGGCCTGTAGTGTCACACGGCGCGACCGCGCTCATTCGCCTCGGATTTCAAGTTGAACCGAACGACGCTACGTTTGAACCGCTGCGCCTGCGTCTGCTCGACATCTATCGCAACCATCTGGCGCAGCACACGCGCCTGTTCCCCGGCATCGAGGAACTGCTGGGCGCTATTGAGCAGCGCGGCATGAACTGGGGCGTAGTGACTAACAAACCCGCGTGGCTCACCGACCCGTTACTGGAACAGATCGGCCTGGCTGAGCGCGCGGCGTGCGTAGTGAGCGGCGACACCGTGGCCGAGCGCAAACCGCATCCCGCGCCCATGTTGCACGCCTGCCACCTCGCGGGCAGCGCGGCGCATGAATGCGTGTATGTCGGTGACGCCGCGCGCGACATCGAGGCCGGCAAGCGCGCGGGCATGAAAACGCTGGTGGCGCTGTTCGGTTACATCGGCGCAGATGAACAACCTGATAACTGGGGCGCGGACGGCATGATCGCGCACCCCGCTGAGTTACTCGACTGGATCACCGCACATGACTGAGCCGGGTTCTCTGCTCATGTTGATTGCAATTGCCCTGCTGGGCGTCCTGGCAGGCGGTGTAGCCGCGTATCTTTTCATGCAGCGCCGGCTTGGCACATTGAACCGGGACAACGCCACGTTGAATGCGCAGCTTGAGGCCGAGCAGCGCAGCGGCGTGGAAAAAATAGCCGCGCTCGAAGCCGCGCGCGCGCAACTCACGCACACCTTCACCGCGCTCGCGAGCGAGGCGCTGCGCAGCAACAATGAAGAATTTCTCAAACTGGCACAGGAAAATCTCAAACAGTTTCACATCAAGGCACAAGGTGATCTGGAACAGAAGGAAAAATCCATCGAGCAACTGGTAAAGCCCATCAAGGAAGCGTTGGAGAAAAACGAACAACAGATTCGCCAGATCGAGCTCGAACGCAAGGAATCCTTCGGCTCACTCAGCAAACACCTCGAAACCATGACGCAGACCCAGCAGTCGCTGCAAAGCGAAACCCGCAATCTGGTGCAGGCCCTGCGCCGCCCGGAGGTGCGCGGACAGTGGGGTGAACTTACCCTAAAGCGTCTCGCCGAGCTTGCCGGTATGGTGGAGTATTGTGATTTTTTCGAACAGGAGCACACGTCAACAGCGGAAGGCGGCATGCGCCCTGACATGATAGTGCGCATGCCCGACGGACGCGAAATCATCGTTGACGTCAAGACACCGCTCGATGCCTATCTCAGCGCCGTCGAGGCTACTGACGATGCCACGCGCACCATGCACCTCGAAAACCATGCGCGCAACGTCGTCAAACGCGTGCGCGAACTCGCCGCGAAATCCTATTGGGAGCAGTTCAAGAACGCGCCCGATTTTGTCGTGCTGTTCATCCCCGGCGACCAGTTCCTCAACGCCGCGCTCGACATCCAGCGCGACCTCATCGAAATTGCGCTGCGTCAAAAAGTGATACTCGCCACCCCCACCAGCTTTGTCGCCTTGCTGCGCGCAGTCGCCTACGGCTGGCGGCAGCAGACGCTGGCCGTCAACGCCGAACGTATCCGCGATGTAGGCGAGGAATTATACAAACGCCTCGGCGTGTTCGCCGAACACCTGACCAAAGTCGGCAAAAGCCTCAACAGCAGCGTCGACAGCTATAACGCCGCCGTCGGTTCATTCGAACGCCAACTCATCCCCGGCGCGCGCAAATTCGCGGAAATGGGCGTAGAAACCGGCAAGCTGATTGAAGCCCCGGAGCCGCTTGAAAAACAGCCGCGCAGGATGACTGCCACTCCTAAAAAGAGTAGTGTAGATGATGTCTAATTGCTGTTAGAAGGCAAGGACTATCATGGCAACCAGCACGATGTTTCAGCGAGCGGCTGTTCGGTTTGCACATGAAACATTTTGGTTAAACACGCAC
>JAYUCX010000174.1:0-6076 GCA_043740145.1 Gammaproteobacteria bacterium | reverse complement strand
ACCGTGTCCCTGATCGCCCCGATCGCGATGGAGGAAGGGCTGAGATTCGCCATCCGCGAGGGCGGCCGCACCGTCGGTGCGGGTGTGGTGTCGAAGATATTGGAGTGACAAGTAGCAAGTGACAAGTAACAAGAGAAAGGCCTTTTCTTGTTACTTGCAACTTGTCACTTGAAACTGTTTTTTAGATGTCCTTGTAACTTGCTACTTGCAACTTGAGACTGATTTGATATGGCCAACCAAAGAATACGGATACGTTTGAAGGCCTTCGATCACCGCCTGATAGATCAGTCGGCGCGCGAGATCGTGGAGACTGCGCGGCGCACCGGTGCTCAGGTGCGGGGTCCTATCCCGCTGCCGACTAAAATAGAGCGTTTTACCGTGCTGACCTCGCCGCACGTGGACAAGGACGCGCGCGACCAGTACGAGATCCGCACCCACAAGCGGCTGATGGACATCGTGGACCCGACCGACAAGACGGTGGACGCCTTGATGAAGCTGGATCTGGCTGCGGGCGTGGATGTACAGATTAAGGTAAGTTAAACGTAGGTCGGATCCGCTTCGCTTGATCCGACCTACATTGAGAAGAGAACGCAACATGGCAATAGGATTAGTGGGTCGCAAAGCCGGAATGACGCGCGTCTTTACCGACGAGGGTGTCTCTATCCCGGTCACCGTGATCGAGGTGGAGCCCAACCGCATCAGCCAGGTCAAGACGGTGGACAACGATGGTTATCGCGCTATCCAGGTGACCCTGGGTACGCGGCGCGCCTCGCGGGTGACCAAACCCGCCGCCGGGCATTTCGCCAAGGCGGGTGTCGGCGCGGGACGTGGTCTGTGGGAATTCCGCCTGGCCGACGGTGAGGGCGATGATTTCGCCGTGGGCGCCGAACTCAAAGTAGATATTTTCAAGCCCGGCCAAAAAGTGGATGTGGCGGGGACTACCATGGGTAAAGGTTTCGCCGGAACGATCAAGCGTCATCACTTTACGATGGGTGACGCCACCCACGGCAACTCGCTGTCGCACCGCGCGCCGGGTTCTATCGGCCAGCGTCAAACGCCGGGACGTGTGTTCAAAGGCAAGAAAATGGCCGGACATTTAGGTAACAAGCGCCGCACCGTGCAAAGCCTGGAAGTGGTACGCGTGGATGCCGCGCGCAATCTGTTGCTGATCCGCGGGGCGGTGCCGGGGCCGGAGGGCGGTGACGTCATCGTACACCCGGCGATCAAGGCTGCGGCTGCGGCCTAAGGAATTATTATGGAATTGAATCTGACACCGATGGGCAACAATAAGGCTGGCGTCTTGCAGGTGGATGATGCGAGCTTCGCCTGCCCCTACAACGAAAGCCTGGTGCACCAGGTGGTGACCTCCTATCTGTCCGGCGGGCGCGCCGGCACCCATGCCCAAAAGACCCGTGCTCAGGTAAGAGGCGGCGGCAAGAAGCCCTGGAAGCAGAAAGGCTCGGGGCGGGCCCGCGCTGGTACGTCGCGCAGTCCGTTGTGGCGCGGCGGCGGTAAGGTGTTCGCGGCGGTGCTGGGCGATTACTCCGGGAAGGTCAATAAAAAGATGTACCGTGCGGCGCTGCGTTCGATCTTTTCGGAGCTGGTGCGCCAGGAGCGTCTGGTGGTGGTCAAAGAGTTCCCGGTGGACGAGATCAGCACCAAGGCGTTGGCCGCGAAGCTCAACGGCCTGGGATTGAACGACGTGCTGGTGATTACCGACCAACTTGATGACAAGCTGCGCCTCTCTGCGCGCAACCTGCACCATGTAGAGGTGCGTGAGGTCAGCGCGGTGGATCCGGTGAGCCTGGTGGGATTCGAGAAGGTGCTGGTCACCGTGCCCGCGCTGCAAAAGCTGGAAGAGGTGCTCAAATGAATCAGGAACGCCTGATGACCGTATTGCTCGCGCCCCACATCTCTGAAAAGAGTACCACAGTGGCTGAGCGCAACAAGCAGTTTGTATTCCGCGTGCGGCCCGATGCCGACAAGGGCGAGATCAAGGGTGCCGTAGAGCTCATGTTCAATGTTCAGGTCGCCGGCGTGCGGACCGCCAATCTGAAAGGCAAGGTCAAGCGCGCGGGCCGCCGTGCCGGCCGCCGCTCCGACTGGAAAAAGGCGTATGTGAGCCTGAAGCCGGGCTTTGATATTGATTTCACCGGCGGGAAGTAGAGGAACTACCATCATGGCATTGGTTAAAACAAAACCCACTTCACCCGGACGACGCTTTGTCGTCAAGGTGGTGACCCCGGATCTCCACAAGGGTGAGCCGCACGAGCCGCTCTTGGAAAAGCAGATCCGCGGCTCGGGACGTAACCATCACGGACGGGTGACGGTTCGCCACCAGGGCGGCGGTCACAAGCGCTACTACCGCATCATTGATTTTAAGAGAGACAAGGACGGCATTCCCGGGCGTGTCGAGCATATCGAGTATGACCCTAACCGCAGCGCGCATATCGCCCTGGTGTTGTACGCCGACGGCGAGCGTCGCTATATCATTGCCCCCAAGGGCGTGGCGGCGGGTTCCGAGGTCATGTCCGGCCCGGATGCGCCGATCAAGCCGGGTAACTGTCTGCCGATCCGCAACATTCCGATGGGCAGTAATCTGCACTGCATAGAGATGCAGCCGGGCAAAGGTGCGCAATTGGCGCGCAGCGCCGGCGCCACGGTGCAACTGGTGGCGCGGGAAGGCGAGCACGCCACCCTGCGGCTGCGCTCGGGCGAGATACGCAAGGTCCCGACCGACTGCCGCGCGACCTTGGGTGAGGTGGGCAATTCCGAACACAACCTGCGCTCGCTGGGCAAGGCGGGTGCCAAGCGCTGGCGCGGCATCCGTCCCACCGTGCGCGGCGTCGCCATGAATCCGGTGGACCACCCGCACGGCGGCGGCGAAGGCCGCACCTCAGGCGGACGTCACCCGGTGTCCCCCTGGGGCACACCCACCAAGGGTTACAAGACACGCGCCAACAAGCGCACCGACAGCATGATAGTACGCCGTCGTCCCAGAGGCGTAAGGTAAGGAAATAATCGCATGCCACGTTCAGTCAAAAAAGGTCCCTTTGTGGACGCCCATCTGGTGAAGAAGGTCGAGGCAGCCGTCGCCACCCACAGCAAGCGTCCGATCAAGACCTGGTCGCGCCGCTCCATGGTGTTGCCTGACATGATCGGGCTTACCATCGCCGTACACAACGGCCGGCAACACATCCCCGTGTTGATCAGCGACAACATGGTCGGCCACAAGTTGGGAGAGTTCGTCCCCACGCGCACCTTCAAAGGACATGCGGCGGCAGGAGACAAAAAGGTCGCTGCGGCGGCCAAGTAAGGGACATCATCATGGAAACGATAGCCAAATTGAAATATACCCACCTGTCGGCCCAGAAGGCCCGGCTGGTGGCCGATCAGATCCGCGGCCTGCCTGTCGAGCGTGCGCTGCAATTGCTCAGTTTCAGCAACAAAAAGGCGGCCGCGCTGCTCAAGAAGGTGCTGGAATCTGCGATTGCCAATGCCGAGCACAACTTGGGCGCCGACGTGGACGAACTTAAGGTCTCCGCGATATGGGTGGACGGCGGCCCCATGCAGAAGCGTATGCACGCGCGCGCCAAGGGCCGCGGTGCGCGCATCCTGAAGCGCACCAGTCACATCACAGTTACCGTTGCCGACAAAGGTTAACGAGAGAGGTTACGATGGGTCATAAAGTACATCCGACGGGCTTTCGCCTGGGTATCGTCACCGATTGGACGTCCACTTGGTACGCGGACACCAAAAATTACGCCGACTACCTCAACACCGACCTCAAGGTGCGCGATTTCTTAAAGAAGAAATTGGCGCAGGCCTCAGTGAGCCGGATACAGATCGAGCGCCCGGCGCGCAACGCGCGCATCACCATCCATACCGCCCGGCCCGGTATCGTGATCGGCAAGAAGGGCGAGGATATCGAGTCGCTGCGTAAGCAGATCTCTGTGATGATGGGGGTGCCTGTGCACGTCAGCGTGGAAGAGATACGCAAGCCCGAGCTCGACGCCTATCTGGTTGCGGAGAGCGTGGCCCAACAGTTGGAGCGCCGCATCATGTTCCGGCGTGCCATGAAGCGCGCTGTGACCAACGCTATGCGCATCGGCGGCCTGGGCGTCAAGATCAACGTCTCCGGCCGTTTGAACGGCGGTGAGATTGCGCGTTCCGAGTGGTACCGCGAGGGCCGCGTGCCCTTGCATACCCTGCGCGCCAATATTGATTATGGATTTGCCGAGGCGCGTACCACCTACGGGGTGATCGGCGTCAAGGTATGGATATTTAAGGGCGAGGCCTTCGGACTGGGCGACCAGACCGCCGAGGGCGCAACCGCCGACAAGGCCGCGCCGCATGGCGCAGCGCAACCTGCGAGCTAACAGTTATGATGCAACCTAAGCGAACCAAGTACCGTAAGCAGATGAAGGGCACCAACCGGGGTCTTGCCACTACCGCCAACAAGGTCAGCTTCGGCGAGTACGGCCTCAAGGCCACTACCCGGGGCCGTGTCACCGCGCGCCAGATCGAGGCTGCGCGCCGCGCCATGACCCGCCATGTAAAGCGCGGCGGCAAGGTGTGGATACGCCTGTTCCCCGACAAGCCCATTTCCCGTAAGCCGCTGGAAGTGCGCATGGGCAACGGCAAGGGTAACGTTGAATATTGGGTGGCCCAGGTGCAGCCCGGCCGCATGCTCTATGAAATGGAAGGCGTCACCGAAGAAGTAGCCCGCGAGGCGTTCAAGCTCGCCGCGGCCAAGCTGCCGGTGTTGACCACTTTCGTCACCCGTACCGTGATGTAACGCGACATGAAGACCAGCGAACTCAAACAAAAGAACGCCGAGGAGCTTAACAAGGAGCTGCTCGAGTTGCGCCGCGAGCAGTTCAATCTGCGCATGCAGAAAGGCACCGGGCAGTTGACCAAGCTGCATCAGCTCAAAGAGGTGCGTCACCAGATTGCGCGCATCAAGACACTATTGACACAAAAGGAAGGCCAGGCCCATGAGTGAGCAACCTAAAGTTGCGCGGACCATGACCGGCCGCGTCATCAGCAGCAAGATGAATAAATCCATCACCGTGATGATAGAGCGCACCGTGCAGCATCTGGTCTATGGAAAATACGTAAAGCGTACCACCAAGCTGCATGCCCATGATGAAAACAATGTATGTGGCGAAGGCGATCTGGTCACTATCGAACCGTGCCGTCCCCTGTCCAAGACCAAGGCATGGCGGTTGGTGAGCGTCGTCGAAAAGGCGATCTTGGAGTAACGGTTTTTTGGTGCTATACTTGTCTGCTTTCCTTGCTCGTACTTAGTAATAGAGTTGTCCGGAGATAAGCCATGTTACAAATGCAATCCACCCTGGATGTCGCCGACAACAGCGGCGCGCGGCGCCTGATGTGCATCAAGGTGCTGGGCGGATCGCACCGGCGTTACGCCGGCATAGGCGACATCATCAAGGTCAGCATCAAGGAAGCGATCCCGCGCGGCAAGGTCAAGAAGGGCGAGGTTTACGATGCGGTGGTGGTGCGCACCCGCAAGGGTCTGCGCCGGCCTGACGGTTCGGTGATCCGCTTTGACAGCAACGCCGCCGTGCTGCTCAACAATCAGCAGCAGCCGATCGGCACCCGCATCTTCGGGCCGGTCACCCGCGAGCTGCGCACCGAAAAGTTTATGAAGATTGTTTCACTCGCCCCGGAAGTACTGTAGCTGAGAGTTAGATTGCGATGCGTAAGATTAGAAAAAATGATGAGGTCATCGTGATTGCCGGCAAGGACAAAGGCAAGCGCGGTAGTGTGTTGCGCGTGCTGGACAACGACCGGGTGATGGTCGAGAACATTAATATTGCGAAGCGCCACACCAAGCCCAACCCCAACAAGGGCGTGGGCGGCGGGATTGTGGAAAAAGAGATGCCGTTGCACATATCCAACGTCGCGCTATACAACCCCGCCGCCAAGAAGGGCGACCGGATTGGGATACGCATGCTGGAAGACGGGCGCAAGGTGCGGTTTTTCAAGTCCAACAACGAAGTGATTGATAGATAGGCGCTGCTGTGGCAAGACTGCAAGATTATTACCGCAA
>JAYUCX010000173.1:0-2544 GCA_043740145.1 Gammaproteobacteria bacterium | reverse complement strand
AAGGCTTGACGCGAGAGCACCCCACCCTGTCGGCCCGGGAACAGCATCGAACTGGCATGGCCGCGCGCAAGTTCCGGGCGCGCAGTTTGCGTGTAACGCTCCAACCACGTCGCGGCCTCTTCGCCGAACGGTACCAGGCGCTCTTTGTTGCCTTTGCCTGTAATACGCACCACGCCCTGGCGCAGATTGACCTGGCTGAATGTGAGTGAAACCAGTTCCGTAACCCGCAGGCCGCAGGCATAAAGCAACTCCAGCATGGCCCGGTCACGCAGGCCTAGAGGATCTTCTATAACCGGCGCCGCCAGTAACGCCTCAACCTCTTCCTCGGTAAGTGATTTCGGCAGTGGGCGGCCCAGCTTGGGCGCGGCGATGCGGGCACTGGGGTCTTCCTTTATCTTGCCCTCGCGTGTTAGATATTGGTAAAAGCGGCGCAGCGCGGAGAGCAGGCGCGCGGTGGAGCGCGGACTGAAGCCGCTGCGTGTGCGTGCGGCGAGATAATCCAGCAAATCCGCACGCTGCGCATTGGGCAGATCCATGTTGCGGCCGCTTAACCAGCCCGCCAGGATTTGCAGATCGGTGCGGTAGGCGCTGCGGGTATGTTCACTGAGTCCGCGTTCCAGCCATAGTGCGTCTACCACCGTATCAATGAGCCGCGCGTCCGGTTCGCTGATGCCGCCAGCGTGCGCGACAGCGTCAGGCACGC
The DNA here is from genome assembly GCA_043740145.1 of Gammaproteobacteria bacterium. Classification (GTDB taxonomy): domain Bacteria; phylum Pseudomonadota; class Gammaproteobacteria; order SURF-13; family SURF-13; genus JACPZD01. The sequence goes on along the minus strand of JAYUCX010000173.1, from coordinate 1,841 downwards.
GACTCATGCTCCAGCAGCCAACACTTGATGCCGAGTGAGGAACCACTCGTCTCCCCTGAATAGCCGCCCAATCCGTGCGCGGCCAGCACGCGATGGCAAGGAACTACGATAGGAATCGGATTAGCACGGCAAGCGTTGCCGATAGCGCGTGCACCGGTGCCAAGTTGTCTGGCAAGTTCACCATAATGAGCGGTGCGACCCGCAGGCAGTTTACACAGCGCCCGCCAAACGCGGCGCTGGAAGGCGGTACCGGAAAGATGCAGCGGGATGGAAAAGCGTGTATGCGGGTCGGAGAAATAGGCCTGAAGCTCGGCAACGATGCGCCGCGCCAGGGGCGAGGCAGGTTTGAGTTCAGGCCCTTTGGACGGCAGAAAGTCTATGCTGGACAAGGCGTCCTGCCGGGTATGCACCCCCAGCCTCACATTCAGGCTGGGGACATAGACTACAGCTTCATAGTCAGTGTGGGGATGGTTGGCCATTATGGATTATAATCACACCCCATGGGTAGGCTAAGCGGGGAGGCTTACAGCTTTTCCTTGATGCGCGCGGCCTTGCCCTGCAGATCGCGCAGATAATAGAGCTTGGCGCGCCGGACCTGTCCGCGCATTTTCACGGAGACGTCGTGGATGCCGGGGCTGTAAGTCTGGAACACGCGCTCCACGCCCTCGCCATGTGACATCTTGCGCACGGTAAAGCTCGAGTTCAGGCCGCGGTTGCGTTTGGCGATGACGATACCTTCAAAGGCCTGCAGGCGTTCGCGCGCGCCTTCCTTGACTTTGACCTGAACGACGACCGTGTCGCCGGGGCTGAAGTCAGGGAGTTTGCGGGACATCTGTTCGGCATCGAGTTGTGCAATGATCTTATTCATGGTCTATCATCCTGTTCTTCAATAAATTCGTTCAACAGTTTCTGTTGTTCCTGGTCCAACTGCAAATACTTTAACAAATCGGGCCGTCTTAACCAGGTTCGGCCCAGGGCCTGTTTCCGGCGCCAGCGCAGGATGGCCTGGTGATCGCCGCTTAACAGCACCTCCGGCACCTTTAAGCCTGCGATGTCCTCGGGCCGGGTATAGTGCGGATACTCCAGCAGACCTCCCGCAAAGGAATCGTCCTGCGCCGACCCTTCATGACCCAACGCGCCCGGCAGGCGGCGCGTCAGGGCATCTATAATAACCATCGCGGCCAACTCGCCGCCGCTCAACACGTAATCGCCAATGGACCACTCTTCGTCCACCTGTGTGACAATAACGCGCTCATCAATGCCTTCGTAACGCCCGGCTACCAACACCAGTCCAGGCAGAGCAGCGAGTTCATTCACGCCCGATTGATCGAGCCGTCTGCCTTGCGGCGAGAGATAAATGACCCGGCTGCCCTCGCCCGCCGCCCCTCGCGCCGCGACGATGGCCGCGGACAGAGGCTCCACCCGCATCACCATGCCCGGTCCGCCACCGTAGGGACGGTCATCCACGGTGCGGTGACGGTCTTCGGTGTACTCCCGAGGATTCCAGCAACTCAGCCGCACGACGTTTCGCTGCACCGCCCTGCCGGTGACGCCGTAATCGGTCAGGGCCTTAAACATGTCAGGAAACAGCGTGACGACCGCTATTTCCATCCTAATACTCCGGGTCCCAATCTACCCGTATGACTCTGGCTACCGGATCCGTCTCGCGTATCACGCTGCCCATGATATAAGGGATCAGACGCTCGCGTTCGCCTGTAACGACCACCACATCGTTGGCCCCGGTTTCCAGGAGATGATCCACCGTACCCAGCTCTACGCCCGTCACGGTAATCACCTTCCAGCCTATGAGATCCGCCCAATAATATTCGCCGGGTTCGAGA
>JAYUCX010000172.1:0-2603 GCA_043740145.1 Gammaproteobacteria bacterium | reverse complement strand
CTGTAGTAGTCGGTGATTTCCTGCTGCAATAACTCCACCCGGTGCTTGGCGCGCTCCAGGCGCTTGTTGGTGCGCACGATGCCGACATAGTCCCACATAAAGCGCCGCAGTTCATCCCAGTTGTGCGACACCACGACCTCCTCCTCCGAATCGGTTACGCGGCTCTCGTCCCACTCCGGCAACGTCGGCGGAACCGGCGCCGGCGCTAACTGCGCGCGAATGTCTTCGCTCGCTGCGGCGGCGAAGACCAGGCACTCGAGCAGCGAATTACTGGCCATGCGATTGGCGCCGTGCAGCCCGGTAAAGGCGACTTCGCCGATGGCATACAACCCCTCGATATCCGCGCGCCCGTGGAGATCGGTCATGATCCCACCGCAGATATAGTGCGCGGCGGGGACGACGGGGATCGGCTCCTTCGTCATATCAAAGCCGAATTCGAGGCAGCGCGCATAAACGGTGGGGAAGTGCGACCTGATGAATTCGGCGGGCTTGTGATGGATATCGAGATAAACGCAAGGGATGCCGAGGCGCTTCATTTCATGGTCTATGGCGCGCGCCACGATGTCGCGCGGCGCGAGTTCACCACGCGGGTCGAAGGGCGTCATGAGCGGCGTGCCGTCGGGCAGCAGTAAACGCCCGCCCTCGCCGCGCACCGCCTCGGTAATCAGAAACGACTTGGCGCGCGGGTGATACAGGCAGGTCGGGTGGAATTGGATGAACTCCATATTGGCGACGCGGCAGCCCGCGCGCCAGGCCATGGCGATGCCGTCGCCGGTGGCGACATCCGGGTTGCTGGTGTACAGGTAGGCCTTGCCCGCCCCGCCCGTCGCCAGCACCACGAAGCGGGCGCTGAACACCTCCACCCGAGCAGCGCCGCGGTTGAGCACGTAGGCACCTAGGCAACGGTCGCTCCTGCGCATCCCTGCGCCCGCGACACTAGTGCGTCCTGCACGTCGCTGCGGCTCCAAGCCCAATTTTTTTGAAGTGATGATGTCTATGGCGATGTGTTGCTCGAAGAGCGCGATGTTCGGATGGTTTCGCACCTGCTGCTCGAGGGTGGTTTCGATCTCGCGGCCGGTCGCATCGGCGGCATGAATGACGCGGCGATGGCTGTGCCCGCCCTCGCGGGTGAGGTGATATTCAAAGCTGCCATCCGGCTGGGCCTCCTGTGTAAACGCTACCCCTTGATCTATGAGCCACTGCACCACCTCTCTGCTGTGTTCCACCGTATAGCGGACGACCTGTTCGTCGCACAGTCCGGCCCCGGCGATCAGGGTATCGCGGATGTGCGATGCGATGGAGTCGCCCTTGTCGAGCACCGCCGAGATGCCGCCTTGTGCATAGAAGCTCGCGCCTTCCCTGAGCGGTCCTTTGGTCACTACGGCGATGCGCGCATGAGGGGCGAGGCGCAGGGCCAGACTGAGTCCGGCGAGGCCGCTGCCGATGACGAGGACATCGAAATTGGGGTGTTGAGTCATGGATGGTTGGTTAGGGCCTGTTAACGCTAATCAGACCGTGGCGACGGAGGCCATTTTGCCGCGAGACAAGGCGCACCGAGCGTCGTGTACTTGACGTACATAAGCGAGGTGCAACGCCGGATCGCGGCAAAATGGCCCCATCCCTTCGGGTTGCGCCCCAAAAGCGGCCATGCTGCGTTGTTCGTCGTTCATTTAGAATAACCAAACCTCTCTCCTCGCGCCTTGCCTGGCCGCTTTTGGTGCAGCAACGCCGCGGTTTGATTAGCGTTAACAGGCCCTAGGATTCAGGGTTTGTGCACAGTGCAGCTTTCGCCGGACTGACAAGAGCGACTATAATGATAAATCGACGTTTTTGTCGAACTATATTGGACTTATAAGGTCTATCACCACTGCAGAGCCCGACCCAAGGTGACAAACAAGACCCCTATGGGGGAACAGAATATTGATCAGGCCCTGGTAGAGCGTGTACAGCGGGGGGAGAAAAAGGCATTTGATGTCCTGGTGCTCAAGTACCAGCATAAGCTGGTCAAACTGATCTCGCGCTATATTCGTGATGCGAGTGAAGTCCAGGACGTCGCCCAGGAGGCCTTTATCAAGGCCTATCGGGCGCTGCCGAACTTTCGCGGCGACAGCGCCTTTTATACCTGGCTGTACCGGATCGCCATCAACACGGCAAAGAATTATCTGGTCGCCCAGGGACGCAGGCCGCCTGATGATGATATTGATGTGATGGATGCCGAGCAGTTCAGCGGCGCGACGGCGCTGAAGGAGTATGCCACGCCGGAGCATCTGCTGCTGCGCGATGACATCCAGCAGACGGTGGCGCGAGTGATAGACCAGTTGCCCGAGGATTTACGTACCGCCATCACCTTGCGCGAGCTGGAAGGTCTGAGTTACGAACAGATCGCCGAGGTGATGGCCTGTCCGGTCGGTACGGTGCGGTCACGGATATTCCGGGCGCGTGAGGCGATAGACAGCAAACTGAAGCCCTTGTTGGAATCGAGTTAAGAAAAGCAAAAGTCGCGTCTTTTGCTTTTCGTCTCTAAAAATGGCAGGGATGCCATTTTTAGAGGTTTTCTTAATGGAGTGTGAAATACCCATGAATGTAGACGAACACATTTCAGC
>JAYUCX010000171.1:0-6296 GCA_043740145.1 Gammaproteobacteria bacterium | reverse complement strand
CACACTGAAGCAGCACTTCAGAACGCTGGTTGAGCAAGGCCACCTCAACCAGCACGGCAGAGGCCGGGGTGTTTGGTATGAGCTGCAGTGAACTCGGGGCTTTGGGGTCAATTGGAACTCTTGGGACTGCCTTACCCACGCCGGTAGTAGGGCCTATATCTCCCGTCTTCCTGTAAAGGCATGCGACAGGGTTCCGCTGTCCACGTATTCCAATTCGCCGCCCAGCGGCACGCCGTGGGCGATGCGGGTGACTTTGATGCCGCGCGGGCGCACCAGTTCGCGGATGTAATGCGCGGTGGCTTCGCCCTCCACGGTGGGGTTGGTGGCGAGGATGACTTCGCGCACTGCTGCCGGGTCCAGGCGCTCGGCGAGTTTATCGAGACCGATCTGTTCCGGGCCGATGCCGTCCAGGGGGGAGAGATGGCCCATCAGTACGAAGTACAGACCTTTGTAGCCGGTGGCGCGTTCTACGGCCAGCACGTCGGCGGGGGTTTCCACCACGCACAGCAGGGAGCGGTCACGGCCGCTGTTGGCGCACAATCGGCAGATCTCGGTTTCGCTTAAGGTCCGGCACAGGGTGCAGTGATGGATGTTGTTGACGGCCTGGGTCAGGGCCTCGGCGAGTTGGCGCGCGCCCTCGCGGTTGCGTTCCAGCAGGTGGAAGGCCATGCGCTGGGCGGACTTTGGGCCCACGCCGGGCAGACACCGGAAGGCCTCGACCAACTGCTCAAAGAGTGTGCTATGGACGTGCTGCAAGGCTAGAAGGGCATCTTGAAGCCGGGGGGGAGGCCCAGGCCGCCCGTCATGCCGGCGTATTTTTCCTTGGAGGTCTTCTCTACCGCGCGCACGGCGTCGTTGACGGCCGCCGCAATCAGGTCTTCCAGCATCTCCTTGTCTTCCTGCATCAGGCTGGGATCTATGGTGACGCGCTTGACGCCATGCGATCCAGTCATGACTACGGTGACCATGCCCGCGCCGGCCTGTCCGGTGACTTCCATGGTGGCGAGTTCTTCCGCGGCCTTTTGCAGATTGGTTTGCATCTGCTGGGCCTGTTTCATGATATTGCCTAGACCGCCTTTCATTCACTGTTCCTCGTGCTGAACCTTAAGCTAAGTATAGCAAGCCTGATCCGGAAAAAGAGAGATCAGATTAATCCAGGGGCTGAATAGAATCGGGGTGGATGCGCGCGTTGAAGGTTTCAACCAGGGCCTGAACGTTGGCATCGCTCTGGATAATCTGGGCGGCGGTCTGCTGGCGCTGAGTTTGCTCCTGGGCCTGGACCTGTGCCGGCGTGGATCCGCCGGGCTCGCCCACGCTGAGCGTGAGTTTGATCGGCGCGCGGTAGTAGTCTTGCAGGCCTTGTTGCAAGCGTTCCTCCAGTTTCTTGGTGTGGAGGTGGGCTTGGGTGTTGTCGAGGACAAGGTGTACAGTGTCGGGGGTTCGTTCCTTGAGCATGCAATTCACCGCAAGCTGCTGGAGCATGCCGGTGAGCTTGAGCTCGCCAAGAATTTTTTGCCAGTCGTCCGAAATCAGCTCCTTCGCGGGGGGAGCGGGGGAGGGGAGCGGTGGCAGGTGAGGGGTGAGGCGTGAGGCGTGAGGTTTGGTAGTGGCCGGGGCCGCCTTCGGGGCGGCAGAGGAGGGGAGCGTCGGCAGGTGAGGGGTGAGGCGTGAGGCGTGAGGTTTGGTAGTGGCCGGGGCAGAGGCGGCGGTAGCGGGTGAGGCGCTAAGCGGCTCCGCTTCGACGCGGGGACGAAAGGTCAGCATGCGCAGCATCACCATTTCAAAACCGTTGCGGGCATCCGGCGTCAAGGGCAAGTCGCGCCGTCCGAGCAGTCCGATCTGATAGAACAACTGCACGTCCTCGGGGCTGAGGGTCTGCGCCAGGCGCAGGAGAGTGGCCCGGTCACCCAGACTGTCGTCTATGGCCTCAGGGGCGATCTGGGCGAGGGCGATGCGGTGCAGGTGCGAGAGCAGATCGGCCAGCACACCGGCAAAATCGGGGCTGTGTTCGGCCAGTAACTGTATCCGCTGTAGCAAGGCCGGGGCGTCGTGGCTGGCCAGGGCGTCAAGCAGGGCGACGATGTGAGTCTGCTCGATGGTCCCGAGCATGGTGCGCACCTCAGCCTCGCGGAGCGTGCCGCCGCCATAGGCGATGGCCTGGTCGAGCAGACTTAAGGCGTCACGCAAACTCCCGTCGGCGGCACGCGCCAAGGCGAGACGCGCCCCTGGCTCACCCTCAATCCCTTCCTGGACGAGAATGTATTCCAACTGTTTGCTAATCAGATCAACGGGAACGCGCTTCAGATTGAATTGCAGGCAGCGCGAGAGGATGGTCACCGGCAGTTTTTGCGGGTCGGTGGTGGCGAGTAAAAATTTGACGTGCGGCGGCGGTTCTTCCAGGGTCTTCAGCAGCGCATTGAAGCTGTGGGCGGAAAGCATGTGCACTTCGTCTATGAGGTAGACCTTGTAACGCCCGCGGGTGGGGGCGTACTGCACGTTTTCCAGCAATTCGCGGGTGTCCTCGACCTTGGTGCGGGAGGCGGCATCCACCTCGATCAGGTCTATGAAGCGCCCTTCGTCTATCTCGCGGCAGGCGCTGCACACCCCGCAGGGCTTTGAGCTGACTCCCTTCTCGCAATTGAGTGACTTGGCGAGGATGCGCGCGATGGTAGTCTTACCGATTCCCCGCGTGCCGGTAAACAGAAAGGCGTGGTGCAACCTGTTGTTATCGAGGGCGTTGACCAGTGCACGCCGCACATGATCTTGCCCGACCATCTCGTCGAAATTGCGCGGCCGCCACTTGCGGGCGAGGACTTGGTAGCTCATGGAAACATCCTGCGTCATTCATTGTAACGATAGCAGAAGATGCAGGCTTAAGGGAATCTAATGAGATGCGGTTTTAGCGGTAAAGGCGGCGGCCTGTACCAGCCACACCCCGGCACACAAGTGAGGTTGCTGCCGCTGCTCCCTTCCGGGCCTGACGGGGTTCACAGCCGCTCGTTGCGAGGGGACCGATACAAGCCACCATAAACTTAGGGGCTAGGGGCTGGAAATCTATGCTGGCAGTGGATCGGGGTGCTCCGGCCCTAATTGGCGGAGAGAGCGGGATTCGAACCCGCGATACGGGGTTACCGTATACACGCTTTCCAGGCGTGCTCCTTCAACCGCTCGGACACCTCTCCCTGCAACCTCACTGCAAGCAACCCAAAATCATAGACGAGAACAGGCTGCCGGGCAAGGTAAATCTGGCGGATAAGTGCGGTCTTTGATATGATATGCCATCTATTAATACCCCCCGTCTGCTCGATTTAATTCCAACTGAGTTTCGACATCCCCTGGATCTGAGACTCTGCATGGGTTTTTGTTTTGTAAAAGGTAATTATCATCATGCACAACGGCACCACTCTCACGCAATTTATCATTGAAGAACAGCGCCAGATCGGCGCCAGCGGCGATTTCAGTTCGCTCCTCAATGACATCGTCACGGCCTGCAAGGTCATCTCCAACGCGGTACACAAGGGCGCGCTGATCGGTATCCAGGGCAGTGCGGGCAGTGAAAACGTGCAGGGCGAGACGCAAAAGAAACTGGACGTGATTACCAACGAAATTTTCATCAAGTCCAACGAATGGGCGGGCCACCTCGCCGCGATGGGTTCGGAGGAGATGGATGATATCTATCAGATCCCGCGCCAGTACCCGAAGGGCAAGTATCTGCTCGTATTCGATCCTCTCGACGGTTCGTCTAACATTGACGTGAACATTTCGGTGGGCACCATCTTCTCGATTCTGCGCTCGCCCAAAGGGCTGTCGCAGGAACCCGTGACCGCGCGCGACTTCCTTCAGTCCGGCGCGAAGCAGGTGTGTGCGGGTTACGCGCTCTACGGCCCCTCCACCATGCTGGTGCTCACCAGCGGCCATGGCGTGAATGGTTTCACGCTGGACCAGAATATCGGCGAGTTCATCCTCACACACCCCGGCATGAAAATCCCCGAAGACAGCCACGAGTTCGCCATCAACGCCTCCAATGAGCGGTTCTGGGAAGCGCCGGTGCAGCGTTACGTGGATGAGTGTCTGGCCGGTGTGGAAGGTCCGCGCAAGAAAAATTTCAACATGCGCTGGATCGCCTCGATGGTGGCGGAGGTGCATCGTATTTTGATTCGCGGCGGCGTGTTCATGTACCCGAAGGACACCAAAGACCCCGCCAAAGCGGGCAAGTTGCGCCTCATGTACGAGGCCAATCCGATGTCATTCATCGTGGAGCAGGCGGGCGGGGTGAGCACCACCGGGCGCGAGCGCATCACGGAGATACAGCCGGAGGATCTGCATCAGCGCGTGCCGGTGATTTTGGGTTCCAAGAACGAGGTCAACCGGATTGTTTCGTATCACCAGGAAGCTGAGAGGAGTGAGGGGTAGGGGGTAGAGCGTATCAAGACGTCAAAGCTTGCAGCGCTTCCAGTTCGTGCCAGCGCGCATAGGCCGCCTGGAGAGCCTGGCCGACCTCGTCGAGCCGCTGCGTGGCGGCGAGGAAGCTTTCCTTGTCGCGCTGATAAAAATCCGGTTCCGCCAGTGCGGCGTGCAAGCGTTCCTGTTCCGCCTCCAGGGCGTCAATCTGAACGGGGAGGGTCTCCAGTTCACGTTGTTCTTTGTAACCCAGTTTACGAGCGGCCTTGGGCTGAGTTTTTTCCGCCGGCTTGGCTGCGGATTGAGGCGGGGGTCGCTCCCGGGCAGTCTGTCGTAGCCAGTCTTCATAACCGCCGACGTATTCGCCGATCTTCCCTTCCCCTTCAAACACTATGACGCTGGTGACCACGTTGTCGAGAAAGGCGCGGTCATGACTGACCAAGAGCAGGGTTCCGTTATAGGCGCCAAGCAGTTCTTCCAGTAATTCCAGGGTCTCGATGTCGAGATCGTTGGTCGGCTCGTCCATCACCAGCAGGTTGGCGGGCTGGGTGAACAGCTTCGCCAGCAGCAGGCGATTGCGCTCGCCACCGGAAAGCGACTTGACCGGAGAACGGGCGCGAGCAGGGGGGAACAGAAAATCCTGGAGGTAACTGATGACGTGTTTCGACGCGCCATTGACGGTGACGGTATCCATTCCCAGCGCCAGGTTGTCTATAACGGAGCGTTCCGGGTCGAGTTGGGCGCGTAACTGGTCGAAGTAGGCGATTTGCAGATTCGTACCCTGCCGCACGGTCCCGCTGTCCGGCGCCAATTCACCCAGCAGCAGCTTGAGCAGCGTGGTCTTGCCGGCTCCGTTCGGGCCGATCAAGCCCACCCGGTCGCCGCGCATGATGCGCGTGGAAAAATTTTCGACCACTGGCTTGCCGTCATAGGCTTTGCAGACCTCCTCCGCCTCGATCACCAGCTTGCCGGAGAGTGCGCTGCTGTCCAGGGCGAGTTGCGCCTTGCCCGGCACGGTGCGGCGTTTGGCGCGTTCCTCGCGCAGGGCATAGAGGCCGCGCACGCGGCCTTCATTGCGGGTGCGGCGGGCCTGGATGCCCTTGCGTATCCAGACCTCTTCTTGCGCGAGTTTTTTGTCGAACTTGGCGGCGTGATCGGCCTCGACGGCCAGCATTTCCTGTTTCTTTTGCAGATAATGCTGGTAGTCGCCCGGCCACGAGGTAAGTTGTCCGCGGTCCAGTTCCACGATACGGGTGGCGAGGTGTTGCAGCAGACTGCGGTCGTGGGTGATGAACAATAGACCGCCGCGGAAATTCAGCAACAACTCTTCCAGCCAGGTGATCGCCGCGATATCCAGATGATTAGTCGGCTCATCCAGCAACAGCAAATCGGGCTCCGAGACCAGCGCCTGGGCCAGCGATACACGCCGCTTCCAGCCGCCGGAGAGCTCGCCCAGGAGTTGGTCGGCGGGCAATTCCAGGCGGCTGAGGGTGGTTTCGATGCGCTGGTGAAAGCGCCAGCCGTCGCGGGTTTCGAGCTGATGTTGCAAATCGTGCAGACGTTGCAACACCGGCTCTGTGTGGTCATGCTCCAGCAGGGCCAAGGTGTGGTGATAACCGGAGAGCACCGCGGCGAGGTCGCCTAAGCCCTCGGCCACGGTGTCGAAGACCGTGCGGTCTTCCGCCAAGACCACGTCCTGGGCAAGCCTGCCGATGCGCAGCCCGGGTTGCCGCCAGACGATTCCGTCATCGGCCAGGATAGCACCGGCAATGATCTGCATGAGGGTGGACTTGCCAGTGCCGTTGCGTCCTATCAGGCAGACGCGCTCACCGGGTTCGATGATGAGGTCGGCCTGATCGAGCAGGGCGTGATGGCCAAAGGCGATGGAAACTTTA